>JBLHMY010000088.1:0-9590 GCA_047621065.1 Glaciecola sp.
ACCGCTTACGTGTTGCACTTACTGGCTTAACCATGGCTGAAAAATTCCGTGACGAAGGTCGTGACGTGTTGTTTTTCGTCGATAATATCTACCGTTATACACTTGCCGGAACAGAAGTGTCTGCATTGTTAGGCCGCATGCCTTCTGCGGTAGGCTATCAGCCTACACTCGCTGAAGAAATGGGTGTTTTACAAGAGCGTATTACCTCTACTAAAACAGGCTCAATTACGTCAATTCAAGCGGTCTATGTACCTGCGGATGATTTGACCGATCCGTCTCCTGCAACCACCTTTGCTCACTTAGATGCAACGGTCGTACTTTCTCGTGATATCGCATCTTTGGGTATATATCCTGCGGTAGACCCGTTAGATTCTACTTCTCGCCAACTTGACCCTCTTGTCATTGGCCAGGAGCATTATGAGACCGCGCGTGGTGTACAAACGGTATTACAGCGTTATAAAGAACTAAAGGATATTATTGCGATATTAGGTATGGACGAATTATCTGAAGAAGACAGGCAGGTGGTATCACGTGCTCGTAAAATTCAAAGATTCTTGTCACAACCTTTTTTCGTAGCAGAAGTCTTTACAGGTTCTCCTGGTAAGTATGTATCTTTAAAAGACACAATTAGTGGTTTTCAGGGCATACTAAATGGTGATTACGATAGTCTTCCAGAGCAAGCCTTCTATATGGTTGGTTCTATAGACGAAGCGGTAGAAAAAGCGAATAAGTAATCGCTGCAAATAACGTTTACGTTATTTAAGGAGACCGATAATGGCAATGACAACACACTTGGATGTAGTAAGCGCTGAGGCAGAGATATTCTCTGGTTTGGTACAAACTGTTCAAGCATCTGGGATTGAGGGTGAGCTGGGCATTTATCCAGGCCATGCACCTTTAATTACAAGCCTGCAGCCAGGCATGGTTAGGGTAGTTAAACAATTTGGTGAAGAAGAACTTATTTATGTGGCTGGTGGAATATTAGAAGTACAACCAGGCCATGTGACAGTACTTGCTGATGTTGCAGTGCGCGCTGAAGAACTTGATGAAGCGGCTGCACAAGCAGCCCAAAAGCATGCTAAAGAGCGTATTGCTAAAGGTGGAGCAGACTTCAACTATGCTGAAGCTGCCATTGAGCTTGCAGAAGCAGTTGCACAGTTACGTTTGATTCAAAAAATTAGAAAGTAAGTGTTAAATACTGAGTAAAAAATCCAGCTTTTGCTGGATTTTTTGTTTAACGGGTATTCGGGCAAATTTGCGACAATACCATTGGAGCTAGTGTGTGAACTATCGAAACTTAGCAGAGTCTATTGGGTCTAGACACACATTTATTAAGTTATTAAGGGTAAAAGCCGTTAACACTTTACTGATACATCAATTTTACTAGTAAATCGACATTTACATGCGGTATGGTCTTACTGCATTATTAATTATTTCGCTTTGTTTTTATAAGGTACTGTATAACCATTCCATGAAAATTCCAAAACGACTACAACCACTAGTTGACGACGGCTTAGTAGACGAAGTACTTTACCAGCTAATGAGCGGTAAAGAAGCCACTGTGTTTGTAGTGAAAAGTCAGGGCAACATTTGTTGCGCTAAAGTGTATAAAGAATCTATGAAACGCAGTTTTAAAAAGGCTGCACAATATAACGAAGGCCGTAAAGTTAGAAGCAGCCGTCGCGCACGGGCTATGGAAAAAGGCTCTAAGTTCGGACGTAAACAACAAGAAGATCAATGGCAAAATGCTGAAGTAGACGCCTTATTCAAATTGTCTGCTGCCGGTGTACGCGTGCCGCAACCTTATGGTTGTTACGATGGCGTTTTGCTAATGGAGCTAATAGCAGACGGACAAGGTGAAGTAGCACCGCGCTTAAATGATGTATCAATGTCGGCAGAACAAGCCATAGAAGATCACGAGCAAGTAATGCTATATGTACAGCTTATGCTGTGCGCGGGTATTGTACACGGTGACTTATCTGAATTTAACGTATTGGTGGACGACTATGGGCCGGTAATTATTGATCTGCCGCAGGCGGTAGATGCTGCTGCTAATAATAACGCAAATAGCATGCTGCTGCGAGATGTGCGCAATATGACACACTACTATGGCGAGTTTGCGCCACAGCTATTAGAAACGCACTATGGCGAAGAAATGTGGGCATTGTTTGAAGCGGGCGAACTAACACCAGAGGTGGTATTGACCGGACATTTCGAATTTGATGAAAGCGAAGCCGACGTTAACACCGTTATTGAAGAGATAAAAGCCGCATTTGATGAAGAGCAAGAACGTATAGAAAGAATTCGCGTCGCCAGCGAACCAGAATAAGCAAAGTCTTATAACACTGTGATAATAGGGTATGGTTATTTTCGGTATTATCGGTATATTAAGGCTTACTTAATAAGTATATATCAATTGGCTTTTGGCTAAAAAAGGCACCTATCCTATGTCGAATATGATCAACCTACCTTCAATTTTACAAATTGGTGCAGGCGCAATACAACAACTGCCAACTATTTTATGTAGCTTATCGTCAAAACGACCTTGCCTAATTACCGACAGCACCATGGTTGAGCTAGGCTTCGCAAAAACAATTACCGATATACTAAGCGCTCAAGGCGTTATGCTATCGATATTTTCAGGAGTCATGCCCGAGCCCGACGAAACTTCAATATTGGCTGGCGTTGAAAGGGTAACAAAGGGTGACTTCGACAGTTTAATAGCGTTGGGCGGCGGCAGCGCTATAGATAGTGCAAAAGCAATCGCACTGCTAGCGTCTCACGGTGGCGTGATGCGCGACTACAAAGTACCTTTTCAAGTGATGCAGCAAAGTATTCCTGTTATTGCTGTACCCACTACTGCGGGTACAGGCTCTGAATGCACTCGCGTGACTATTATTAGCGACAGCAAAACATCTGAAAAAATGCTCTGCATGGGCCCAGGCCTTATGCCAAAAGCCGCAATAGTAGATTATGAGTTGTCATTAACTGCCCCCTTTCGCATAACCGCCGACACTGGCATAGATGCCCTAACCCACGCTATTGAAGCGTACGTGAGTAAAAAAGCAAACTTGTACAGTGATCACCAAGCAATAGCGGCAATGAAGCTAATAGCGCCTAATTTAATAAATGCGTGTCAACAGCCTAAAGAGCTTTGTGCTAAAGAAGCAATGATGCTTGGTGCTTGTTTGGCGGGTATTGCTTTTTCGAATGCATCTGTTGCCTTGGTGCACGGTATGAGCCGACCATTGGGTGTGCATTTTCATGTTCCTCATGGGATGAGCAACGCAATGCTTTTACCGGCTATTACTGAATTTTCACTTATTAGCGCACCTGCAAGATATGCGCAGTGTGCTATGCATATGGGCCTAATTTCTTCGCTTGAAAATATAGAGGCGTGTCATCAAGCATTAATGGCATTTTTATACATGGTAAATGACATACTAAAGGTTCCTAGTATGTCCCAATTTGGGATTGCAAAACAGCAGTATTTAGACTTACTCGACACTATGGCTGAGCAAGCATTAGCGTCTGGCTCACCAGCAAATAATCCGCGGGTTCCCAACAAAGAAACAATTAAAAGTTTGTATCGGGATATTTATAAATAGTTTGAGTGGTAAGGTATAATTAAGACATTAATAAAGCTTAGGAAATCGTTCATGTCTTTGATGTTGAATTACACGCCATCTACACCAACGTTTCAATTTGTCTCCCATTTGAAAACAATTAAACACCCAAAAATAGTAGTACTCACCGGCGCGGGAATATCTGCCGAGTCAGGCATTAAGACTTTTAGAGACAACAATGGACTATGGGAAAATTATCGCGTCGAAGAGGTCGCGACACCAGACGCTTTTATGCGCAATCCTGACTTAGTCTATCAATTTTATAATGCAAGGCGTGAACAATTATTAAGTCGCGACGTTAATCCGAATTTAGCTCACATTGCACTAGCAAAACTGCAAAATGTTTTGCAGCATGACTTTGTCCTTGTTACGCAAAATATAGACAACTTGCATGAACGCGGCGGATGCAGTGATGTTATCCATATGCACGGCGAACTGCTGTCAGCGAAGTGCGCAAATACCAATAAAACGATACCAATTACCGATAGTTTGACTAGCCAAACAAGATGCAGTTGCTGCCAACCTATGTCAGCCATGCGTCCTGATATTGTATGGTTTGGTGAAATGCCCTACCACATGGATAGCATTGAATCGCACCTGTTAACAGCCGACTTGTTTGTTTCTATCGGCACATCAGGAAACGTTTACCCCGCTGCGGGGTTTGTACAAATAGCCAATCATGCCGGTGCCTATTCCATTGAACTTAATTTAGAACCTAGCGAAGGCCAAAGCGATTTCACTGAATGTCACTATGGCTTGGCATCTGATTTAGTGCCTGCCTTTGTGGATGAAGTGTGTGCTTTAGTTAAAGGTGTAGCGTAGGCAATGTATAAACCCTTACCTTGATGTGCACAATAGTGCAGGTGCTTTTATTATGTAAACTAAACACCATATCCAATCGCAGTGGTACCGCGTGCCACCACCACCTGCTAACAATGCACCTGAAGTATCTAGTACTGCAGTGCTTACTGTGAAGAGGGTGTTGCGTATTCCTATACCTTCACGGAAACCGATGCAGACGCCAACGATACATTAATTGGCATCTACCACGGCACCAGCATGGCTTAACTTTGATATTGCTACAGGCATTTTGTCGGGTACACCTGCTGCTGGTGATGTTGGCAACCAAGCAGTTACTCTAACGGTTACCGATGGTACTGACACCGTAACACAAGAATTTGTTATAGTCGTAACAGCTGCTCAATTTACTGCCCTTCAAGTAGGTCAAAGGTTAGTCGGACCAAAAACTAAGTCAGGTCCAGTATTTACCTTAGATGCGAGCAATTCAACTATACGTATAATGGTTTGGAAAACTGTGGTTAGTCTTGTCGGTATAAAGTTAGCTGTAGGTGCTGCTGCGCAAATTGAAATTCTAGTTTCTAACACTGAAATAAATCAGTGGGAAGGACTTGTATTTAATTTCTCGGGTAATATAGGCCTTGGTGGCACTGTTGATATCGATATCGTTATAGTATGTCTTTATTTCGATGCTTATAAATGCACAGTAAGGTAAAAAAATATAGCGACGAAGCGCGATTACTGTTGGCGAGTATTCATTGTATTACCAAAACTTTACTTGTCTGCATAGTCGAGCACATACTCTAGGTCTTTAAGCTTAATTTTGTATAAGCTTTTTAGCAACATTAGACACATTGTTTTGGCTCTTCGCGAGCTGTGTACTTTTATGCACACAATTATTTTATGGTGAGATAGTTATCCAATTATTGCAGGCATGGTTTCTTTATCGTAGATTCACGTTTTTCTAGCTACTTTTTTTGTCGATTCAAGCGTAATAGTGACTTTAGAAATTATCTTCGCAAATACTAATCCAAATATGAAATGTAGTACTTAGGCCAGCATCAACCATAAGGTTTGAACAATAAATTCTGATTATAGTCAGGTAACACAAGGCATTACTAGTATCGTTGTTAACAGCATGTTATTTTTAAGCAGTAAATTTATGATTACTTACCGCTAACTTATTACTTACCGTTAACCTATTACTTTGCGAGAAAAACATGAGCACAACCAAACAGCTGTTTACCAATATTTCATCTAACGCCACCTTAACTATCTCATTGGAGGAGGTTAATTTACCTTCGCCAAAGGCACACGAAGTGATTGTTAAAATTGAGGCCTCTCCAATCAACCCTTCAGATATGTGGCCTATGTTCGGTCCAGCCAATTTAGCTGAAGCCACCTTCGATGCCGATACCAATACGGTATCCGCGCCCGTTCACCCTGGCATTTTACCTCGCATTAAGTCGCGCATAGATCAAAAGCTACCTATTGGAAATGAGGGCGCGGGCACCGTCATAGCCGCAGGAGACAGCCCCCAAGCACAAGCGCTTATGGGCAAAACGGTGGGCGTACTTAACGGCGCTATGTACAGTGAATATTGCTGTGTACCTGTGCAGGCTTGCATTGTGCATAATGAAGGCACAACTGCTCGTCAAGCAGCATCTTCTTTTGTTAACCCACTTACCGCACTGAGCATGGTAGAAACTATGCGCCTTGAAGGACATACCGCACTTGTTCACACCGCAGCAGCTTCTAGCCTAGGTATTATGCTTAACAAAGTTTGTATTGCCGAAGGTGTGAGCCTTGTCAACATTGTGCGCAAGCAAGAACAAGTAGATTTGCTTATCAGCTTAGGTGCAAAATATGTACTTAACTCAAGCGGTGAAAGCTTCAAAAAAGACTTATATAAAGCAATTAAAGAAACTGGTGCCACCTTAGCATTCGATGCTATTGGGGGGGGGAGCTTAGTTAGTGACATTCTTACTGCAATGGAAGCGGTAGGCAGTAAAGATGCTGTAGGGTTCAACACTTATGGTTCTGCTGAAAATAAACAAGTTTATATTTACGGTGGTTTAGATATTGCTCCTACAGCGCTCAATCGTGCTTATGGTATGACTTGGAATATAGGCGGTTGGCTGCTTATGCGCTTTTTAGGCAAGTTAGAAATCAAAGATGTATTGGCCTTGCACAAACGTGTTGCCGATGAAATAAACACAACCTTTGCGCTTGAATTTAGCGATGAGATTTCACTTGTCGATGCAATGAAGCCTAATAATATTGCACGCTACAATGCGAAGAAAACAGGCGAAAAATTCTTTATTAATCCAACCTTATAAAGTGTAGGAGTGTTTGCAAACATGAGCCCCCGCTAATTGGCACTAGTGTGCTGATTTAGAGTATGCAATGGGGTAGTTGTAGTTGAGGTGCTAAATATTCGGGCATCTCAATTTTTATGGTATTACGAAGCCACCAACTACAAAAAACGCCATATAATGGAGAATATAGTGAACCGGTGGACAAGTACTATTTTTGGTCTTTTGCTATTAAATATTATCTGCGTGGCGGGTTATTTTGCTATTGGTGATTTGGTTAGCTCGCAAAGTCAGCATCATCAACAGTCAGTATCGCCCATATTCGGGCTGATTGAAAGTGAGCTAGTTGAACCTCTTCACATTGCGACCACGCTTGATAAAATAGGTGTTTACAGTGAATATTTTATGCAAGACGAGCCCAACAAGCACGACCTTGTTGCGCAGTTAAAAGATTACAGTGAGCGTTTAGATTTGGCTTTTTATGTAGCTCATGAAAAATCCAGAAAACAGTATAATTCCGATGGTCGCGTATTTGATTTAATTGAGGGTGAAGTAATTTGGTATTTTGCGCTAAAAGACGAAACTCAAAACCGTGTTCAAGCAGTGTTAGGTAAACGCGAAGACGTACACCTTTATATTGATGTTCGTCAGTACGACGCTGAAGGTGAATTTATAGGTTTTGTTGGCTTAGGAAAATCACTTGACGATTTTATTGCATCATTCGAAAAGTTCAAAAATGACTATGGTCATGAGTTTATATTCGTCAATAATCGCAATGAAATTGTGCTCTCATCAAGACAAGACCTTCTTCCTGCTAGCGTTAACTTATCAGACGAAACAATAGTAATAAAGAATATATCGAGCTTACCTTGGTATAGTAATTTTGCCAAAGAAACCCAAGGTCAAATTGAACCTAGTTTAGTTGTACCTTCTGCAAGTGGCGATTTGCTTGTATCACAGCTTAGAATTGAGTCTTTAAACTGGTCTATATATTTGCTTACACCCTTAAACGAACGGCAACAAGAAGTGAACAAATCTTTCGCCTTTTATATCGTATTAGGGCTACTGACATTATTTATATTTTATAAATTGGTGTTTTCTACCGTCGATTATTATGCTGACAAAATAAGCCGGAAGCTAAACTATGATCCGCTAACCAAACTGTCTAACCGACGCTATGCATATCTTTTTTTTACTCGACAACGCAAACTACATAGAACCGCAGCCACATTTATGCTTAACGTTGATAATTACAAACACGTAAATGACAGCTGTGGCAACAGCGCAGCAAACCTGGTTTTGCAAGAAGTCGCCAAGCTCTTATTAGAAGGGGTACGTGAACGTGATTTAGTTGTGCGTTGGGGCGGCCACAGATTTGTAGTGTTATTACTTAACATTGAACAAAAAGACGCCCTGGAATTGGCAGAAAAATGTCGCCGTGTTATTCATCAAAAACAAATAAGTGTTGGTGATGCTTTTGTGCCTATAAAGACATCTGTTGGATTCACTTATTCAAGAGACTTAGCCGATAATCTTGCGCTAATGATAGAAACGGCCCAGCAGTCTATGTACCACGCTAAACGTGAAGGTAAAAATAGGGTAGTAGTTACAAAGTCTGCTAAAGGCAAATGATTGATTTACAGCTCTACGTATTGCGTAAAACATTTATAAAGCTGTGTGCCGCTTAATACTGAGGCAGACGGAAAGTGTAATATAGGGATAAGGTCGCACGGGGCTAAAACTTCGTAAATAGCATTTGTACTGTCAAGATCATCAATGTTTAAGACTTTTGCCATTACCTCTCCTTTTGTTACCCGTTGACCAGGTTTAACGCAGTACTCAACCATGCCGCCAAAGTCAGTGTATAAGGTTTTATAATTACTTAACGACACCCCAACCCTTACCATTTTGTCGGGCGTATACTGGCGGTTATCAAGTACCCCTTTGCAGGCTAAAAACCCCAATATACCGCGCGCATCTTTTTTACCCTCATCAAAATCGATAACTTCTTGACTGCCCATTTCTAGTGTGAAGGCCTGAACACCAAAGTCTATTTCTCGAGTAAACTTTTTCTTTAGTAAATCTTGTAGCGTCCACCATGGACTAAAGCATGCTTCATCTAGGGCTCCGGCAAATACATTGGGAATAAATATGCAGTGGGGTATTGAGAACTGGTAAGCAGCCTCCTTGGCATATTCTGGAATATACACATGCCTAGTTGATACCGGACCATTGTGTAAGTCGAGTACAATATCGGCTTTTACCGCCATGCGCTGCAAGCTTAAATTAAGCTGCTGTGCAAGCCCTAAGCCCCAAGGTTGCCTAAGCTTTTCTTCTATTGCATTTGCCCATAATTGCCTAAATGCTGACTTAATCTCCTGCTCGTTCATATCAGACTGTAAAGTGTCTGCGAAGCTAAAAACCTTGCTCTCGTCGTAAAAATAACCACGGTTCCAATTAGTACCATTAACGGGATCAAAACGTCCTAAGGTGTATTCACCGGCTTTAATATTTGTACCTACTGGGTTACAGTTTGGCACCAGTATAATTTCTCCTTTTATTGGGGTGCTTTGCAGCGCTTGGAGCAAATGGTAAATTACCACATTACCCTGTACTTCGGCGCCATGAATTGAACTTTGAATATACACGCTGGGGCCGGGCTGATTGTCTGAAATACGATAAATAGGCACATGCAAACTTCGCCCCGAAGCATTTTGCGCAACGGCAATATAAGATTTAGTCAAGCGGGTGTTGGTATTTGGCATAATGAGTTTTTTGTATACGCGTTTGTTTGACAATAAAGCATTGCACTTTTGAAGTAAATCATTGCTATGTTAAAACTAACAAATGT
>JBLHMY010000089.1:0-9510 GCA_047621065.1 Glaciecola sp.
GAGTTATTAACTAATGGCGATTTTTCTAACGGCCTTGCTAGTTGGAAAGACGGCACAGGAGAGGTAGTAGTAGATAATGCTGGTAATAGTATATTTGAAGCCAACATAGAAAACCTTCCAAACAATGTGTATGACGTTAATCAAAGCCAATTATTCGATATTATTGAAGACGAAACCTATGTGTTCTCTTTCAGAGCGAAAGCTTCTAAAATGCGTACTATGATTTCAGGCTTAGGTCTCAACTCTGGAGATTTCACTAATATTTCTGAAGACACTGCATTGACTACGGAATGGCAAGACTTTAGCTACGAAATTGTTGCGGTAGGTATTGGCGGGATCGACAGCCGAGTATTGTTCGACATGGGCGGTGACACCGGTATTGTTAACATTGACGACGTAAGTGTTAAAGTGAAAGATGGCGCTATTGACGGCGGCGGCGAAGTGGTCGTTGGCGGCGAAGCATTAACAAACGGTAATTTTGACGATGGCCTTAACAGCTGGAAGTTAGATGTGGGTGAAGTGTTAGTTGAAGGCGAAAATAATATATTCCAGGCCAATGTAGAAGTCCAACCAGCCAATGTTTATGACGTTAATCAAAGCCAACTATTTGATATTACTGAAGGTGCAACTTATACATTTTCTTTTCGAGCGAAAGCCTCCAAAGAACGTAATATAATTGCCGGCCTAGGTCTTAACAGCGGTGACTTTACTAATATATCTGAAACTATTGCACTGACCACAGAATGGCAAACCTTTACCAAAGACATTGTTGCGGTGGGTATTGGCGGGATTGACAGCCGTGTTTTGTTCGACTTGGGCGGCGACACTGGTATTGTTAACATAGACGACGTAAGCGTTATATTGCTTGCCGCTGCACAATAAGAAATTAAGGACACACATGAACACTAAAAGATTTAATAAAACCCCCTTAGCGGCTAGCCTGTCGATCATACTAGGCGCCAGCATTATGGCCCCTATTGCTAGCGCACAGGAAGCCACAGATGATACAGAAATCATTGAGGTTACCGGTATTCGCGGCAGCATGATCAAGTCTATGGATATCAAACGTTCTTCAAGCGGTATTGTTGATGCTATTAACGCCGAAGAAATTGGTAAATTTCCTGATACTAACCTAGCAGAGTCATTGCAACGTATTACCGGTATTTCGATTGAGCGATCAAATGGTGAAGGCGCTAAGGTTAGTGCCCGTGGTTTTGGTCCAGACCGAAACTTAGTTACCTTGAATGGCCGTCAAATGCCCACTACTACCGGTGAACGTAACTTTGACTTTTCTAACTTAGCAGCTGAAGGCGTTAGCGGCGTAGAGGTGTATAAAACATCTAAAGCAGACGTACCTACAGGCGGTATTGGCGCCACAATTAATATTTTGACGCACAAGCCACTCAGTAGTCCTGGTCAAAAAGCAACCTTTGCGATAGAAGGCTTAGACGATGCTTCTACCCAAAAAGGCGGAATAACGCCGCAAATATCGGGGCTTTATTCAAACACCTCCGACGACGGTAAGTTTGGTGTTGCAATTTCAGCTAGTTATTCAGAGCGTGAAAGTGGAAGTCAGCAAGCAAATGTGAATTTCTTTCGCTCTTTCACGGGAACAGGCCTTGGTGGTAATGGCTCACCTGGCCAAGTTTATCCAAACGATGCAACACAAATAAATCGTTACGGTGATAGTGATATTTTTTCAGTTCCTCAAAACACTTCGTATAAGTTTGAAGAGCAGCAGCGCAAAAGAACTAACGCACAGTTAACATTTCAATATAGACCAATGGACAATCTTACCGCCACGGTAGATTACACTTTTGTTCAAAAAGAAAATGATACACAAAATAACATTATTTCTGCTTGGTATACCTTTGGCGATACTTTAAATGTGTGGTCAGATGGTCCTAACGTTTCACCGCTAATATTTAGTGAGATTCATGATAACGACCAGACTAACAATGACGAAGTAAATGGTGATGAAAGGGCTGACCTTGCAATAGGTGCATCTGATTTCAGTGTTAAAGAAGGAAGCCGTTCTTTAGGCTTTAATCTTGAATATGAAGTTAATGACAGTTTAACGCTTAATTTCGATCATCATGAGTCTAGCGCAGAAGCTAATCCTAATAGCCCATTGGGTTCAGCTAACGAAATACAGCTTCGTGCTCTAGTTCGTGAAGCCACGGGAACCGACTTTACTGGTGAAAGACCAGTATTATCGATAGTAGGTGCCAGTAATGCTACAGCACAAGACTTCCAAATTACCGGCAGTGTTTTTACTAACAATAAGAATAAGTCTCACGTATCACAAACCCAGTTTAAGGGTGAGTATATTTTTGAAGACGCCGGTAGCATCGACTTTGGTTTAGCCTTAACCCATTCGCAAAACCGTGCCAGAAGCAAAGGCGTAGTTAGAAACAACTGGGGTGGTGAAGGCCCTACTGGTTTCTTTACTGATGAGTTATTTACCAGAGTGAGTATTGACGACAGATTCAACAATATGAGCGGCGGTAATTTTGATGGTTATACTGGCGAAGTTGAAATTCTAGATAGCTACTTCGAATTTGATTTTGTAGGTGTTAGAGACGTTGCAGCAGCAAATTTAAGCGTGCAGCCACTAGCAGTAGGTGACTGTGGCAACTCTTTCTGTCCTTCTTCAGACTATGGGTCTGATAGAGACCAATACACCAAAGAAGAAATGTCAGCAGTTTACATTCAGTATAACTATGAGGGTGAAATTGGTGACATGTATTATGACGTGCATTTTGGTGTTCGTTATGAAAAAACTGATGTTGTTGCAACATCGTCAGTGCCTAAATGGCGTCCATCTGCTCTTTGGCAAGGTGCTACTGAAGTTTCACTTCAAGGCATTGAGGGTCCTAATTCAAGAACGTCGGGCACTAGAGTCGGTGACTATGATCACGTTTTACCCAGTATAAACTTTAACTTAAATGCTACCGACGACATAGTGCTTCGTGCAGCTTACAGTAAAACTATCGGACGTCCTTTGTATGGTCAAATGATAGGTGGCCTGAATATAAACCAAGGCGCGCGAGTTGACGGCGGTATAGGGTCTACCGGTAATCCTGCGTTACTACCACTTGAATCTACCAATATCGATTTGTCGGCTGAGTGGTATTATAGTGAAGGCAGTTATATATCTTTTGGTTATTTCACTAAAGATGTTGAAAATGATATTTTGACATCTCCGGTAAATTTCACCAACGGAATATATAACCCTGCTGCCGGACCTTATGCAGAGGAAGCGAGCCTTGCTCAAGATCCTTCTGGAGTACCTGGTGAACTTATAGGCGACGATTTTACCAAGCAACGTCAGTACATATTTGATACCTACGGTGATACCGATCCTAACGTTTATATGGACGCAGGCAATATTGTTATTGCTGCTAACCCGGCTACCGATCCTTTATTGAATTTCAGGATTGAAACACCGCAAAACGTTGATGGTACTACAGGTTATTCTGGTTTTGAGTTTGCTGTACAGCACTTGTTTGGCGAAAGTGGTTTTGGGGGCATAATTAACTATACCAAAACAGATACCGACAACGAACACGATGACTTGGATTTAGGCTCACAATTGGCTGAATTAGGTATTAGTGACTCGGCTAACATAGTGGCGTTTTATGAAAAGGACGGTTTTTCTATACGTGGCGCCTACAACTGGCGCAGCAAGTATATAGTGTCGTTGGTACAAGATGGTGGTGCCGGACCTGGACCGCGTTATATTGAAGAATACGCACAGCTAGATATAACCATGAGTTATGACGTGCCACAAGTTAAAGGTTTAAGTGTTTTCCTTAATGGAATAAACATAACCGAAGAAAACTTGACGGTAAGTGGACGTAGTGAAGATCAGGTGCTTGCTGCAATACAGCAGGGCGCTAGATGGTCGCTAGGTGCTCGTTATAGTTTCTAGTCACTGTTTAGTGTTTTAACTAGATAATGCTGGCCGCATCAATTATTGATAATTGATGCGGCTTTTTTATGCTTAATAAGTAAAGTGTATTTTCAAAAGAGTCGAGACTACTCTTGCGAGCAAGAGTGATTTATATGTGTTCTATGATCGTTACGTATTTTATGCTGTTTAAGCAATGCTAGAGTAGGCGGTAACGATGACTTGTATGTTAACATCGTAACGGTATTTTCGGAGCTTTTTGAAACATGTTTAATAGCGGGTAAGCCAATGCACAAACCTTTAAAAAAAATCGTCATTGTAGGGGGTGGTTCCGCCGGATGGCTAACTGCGGGCATACTAGCGGCAGAACATGCAATAGAATCTGACTTGGGCATTGAAGTAACTTTAATTGAATCGGCAGATGTTCCTACTATTGGAGTAGGCGAGGGTACATGGCCTTCCATGCGCACCACCCTTAAAAAAATGGGTATTTCTGAGACAGAATTCTTACTCCAATGCGATGCTAGTTTTAAACAGGGTTCAAAGTTTACCAATTGGCACACCAATACCAATGAACATTATTACCATCCTTATAGCTTACCGCATGGATTTAACGACACTAATCTTGCGCCGTTTTGGCAACCTTTTCGTGATAAAATAAGTTTTGCCGATGCGGTATGTACGCAAAGTCAACTAGGTGAACATGGCTTAGCGCCTAAACAAATTTCTACTGCTGAATACGACTTTAATGCGAATTATGGTTATCACTTAGACGCTGGCAAATTTGCTGTACTACTGCAAAAACATTGCACAAATAAGTTAGCTGTTAAACACGTAATCGATCATGTAACTCAGGTTAATGCCTCCCAAGACGGAGACATTGCCTCCATCACTACCAAACATCACGGTGATATTTCAGGTGACTTGTTTATAGATTGCACGGGCACCTCATCGATTTTATTAGTCCAACATTATAAAATTCCCTTTGTGTGTAAAAAGCACATATTATTCAATGACTCTGCTTTAGCTGTGCATGTACCTCACAAGAGCCCAGACAGCCCAATTGAGTCTTTTACTTGCTCAACTGCGCAATCTGCCGGTTGGATATGGGACATTGCACTGCCGTCACGCAGAGGAGTAGGCTATACCTATTCAAGTTCGCATATAAGCGATGACAAAGCAGAACAAGAGTTACGTGCTTATATCGCGCCTATTGTGGGTGAGAGTGAAGCGGGGTCTATTAAGCTCCGCAAAATAGGTTTTTCGCCTGGGCACAGAGAAAAATTTTGGCATAAAAACTGTGTCGCTGTGGGTTTGGCGGCTGGGTTTATTGAGCCTTTAGAGGCCACCGCTTTAGCTTTAATTGAGCTGTCTGCTAATATGATCAGTGAACAGCTGCCGGCAAATCGCGAAACAATGGACGTGGTAGCAAAACGTTTCAATACGAAGTTTTTACATCGCTGGCAAAACATAGTTGATTTTCTTAAACTACATTATGCGCTGAGTCAAAGAAGTGATTCAGACTATTGGCGTGAAATTAGTGATGGCTCACAACTTCCTGACACTTTGCAAGAGCAACTGCTATTATGGAAAACTCAGGCCCCATATTATTATGATGCAATGCACACTCAGGAAATGTTTCCTTCAGCAAGTTACCAATATATTTTATACGGTATGGGATTTGTGACCGACTTGCCACGTAAAAAAAGGCTAGATGATACGAAAAAAGCGGAAGACTTGTTTATTGAAAATGCTAGGTACACCAAGCATTTGTTATCGACGCTACCGACGAATAGAGAATTACTAAACAAAATTAAGCAATACGGCTTACCAAAAATATAGCCTTAAAACGGTGTTAATAAATTACTAACCACGACTGTTATTTAAAGAGAAGTTTGGAATAAACATGGCAAACAACGTATTACTCAATAGTATTGACCACAAAGATATAAAAGTAGTTACCCAACGCTCTCATAAGTATGGTGATAATGTATGGTATAGCCTTACATTTCCTACAGAGTTCAGAAGCGTACAGGCTTATTACCCCATCTTTTTTAACAAAGATAAGAATACTGGGCAGTTTTTTTCAGTGGCTTTATTTGGTTTTCAGGATCAAGAAAACCTGTTTTTGACTGACAATAAATGGGATGCAGCATACATTCCACTAAGCATTGCACGTCAGCCTTTTTTGATTGGCTTACAAAAAACTATCGAAAACGGCGAAGATAAAGAACAAAGAGTATTGCATATAGATATCGATCACCCTAGGGTCAATCAAGAGCACGGTGAGGCCTTATTTTTAGAGTTTGGTAGCAATACGCCATACTTAGATACCGCTGCTGATATGTTAGAAGCCATTCATCATGGTCTTTTGGATAGTAAAGTATTCATCGACCTATTAATTGAACACGAATTGTTAGAGTCCTTCACCCTAGACCTTGAATTAAATGATGCAAGCAAGCATCAAGTAGATGGTTTTTATACGATTAATGAAGACAAGTTAGGTGAGCTTAGTCGCGAAACCTTAGCAACCTTGCACGCAGGGGGTTATTTAAAAGCCATTTATATGGCAATTGCTTCTCAATCTAACATACGTGGGTTATTGAATCGTAAAAACTCACAGCTGGGTCTTTAATATTCCCAGCTCATGACTTAAGGGGTATTTTGGTGCTAACGATAAATAACAAAGTGAAAGAAATTAATCACTGTCATCCCGGTGATATTCCTGAATTTGTTTTATCCTCTACGCAGCCTTTAATCCTTCGAGGTTTCGCCAAACAGTGGCCAATAGTTATTGCAGGTAAAGAGTCACCACAAAAAGCGGCAGATTATTTACGCGATTTTTATTCGAATATACCGGTAAACGTCAGCTATAGTGAGCCAGAAAATAAAGGGCGCGTATTCTATAATAGTGGCATGACCGGGTTTAATTTTGATAGCGTAAAAGTAAACTTGAATCAGGTATTAGATAAGCTGTTAGCACATTTAGACGATCCCAATCCTCCTACGGTTTATGTGGGTTCTACCGAAATTAATAAGTGCTTACCGGGCTACTATGAACACAATAATGCGTCTTTAAGCCATTTAGACCCGCTAACCACAATATGGATAGGCAATCGCAGTAAAATAGCGGCGCATTACGATGTGCCTAATAACTTGGCTTGTTGTGTGGTTGGGCAACGAAAATTCACCCTATTCCCCCCAGAACAAGTTGCTAACTTGTATGTCGGGCCAATGGGGTTTGCGCCAGGTGGGCAAGATATAAGCGTAGTCGATTTTGATAAGCCTGATCTTGTAAAATATCCAAAATTTGAGCAAGCCTTGGCCGTGGCCCAAGTTGCTGAGTTAGAACCAGGGGATGCACTTTTTCTGCCGGGCATGTGGTGGCATCATGTGCAAAGCTTATCTGCATTTGGTGTATTGGTCACCCACTGGTGGCGAGACACCCCCGCTTTTATGGGCCGTCCCGATAATGCATTAATGTTAGCCATGTTGAGTTTACGTGACTTACCACTGGAACAACGACAGGCTTGGAAAGCACATTTTAATCACTATGTTTTTGATCACGACGGCGACAACATGGCGCATATTCCCGATGCCGCTAAAGGGATATTGGCAAAACCACTTGATGAGTTAGCTGCAAGGAAATTAAGAGCTTACCTGTTAAACAAATTAAAACTATAAGCGAAAAATGTAGCCTAGTTAAAGCTAATACATTATCGACAAAGATTGGTATTGAGGTTTTTATTTTGAAAAAACAAGACAGAAAAATTAACAAGGTAGTTATTGCGGGGGGCGGAACCGCAGGTTGGATGGCTGCAGCGGCATTATCGAAATTAATTGGTAAAAATCTAGAAGTGGTGCTAGTTGAGTCTGACGATATACCAACGGTGGGGGTAGGAGAGGCAACTATTCCTACACTGCATATTTTTCATCAGCTATTGGGTATTAATGAACAAGAGTTTATGGCCGCAACTAATGCGACTTTCAAACTGGGTATTGCCTTTGAAAACTGGCGTGATGTTAACAAAGACTATCTTCATTCCTTCGGTTTTTTAGGCCAAGGTTGCTGGGCTGCGGGTTTTCAGCACTTTTGGTTAAAAGGACGTGAGCGCGGCATAGCGGCAGATCTTGGCGACTATGTACCAGAACATTTAGGAGCCAGAGAAGGAAAGTTTGCAGTACAACCTGGACAAGAACAAAACCATGCCTATCACCTTGATGCTGGCCTTTATGCTAAGTTTTTAAGAAAAATAGCGTCTAAACATGGTGGAAAACGCATTGAGGGAAAAATAGCCAAGGTTACCTTAGATGAAGACTCGGGTTATATTGATTCTCTCACGCTTGCCTCCGGAGAGGTTGTTGAAGGTGACTTGTTTATAGATTGCACTGGTTTTAAAGGTTTGTTAATTGAAGAAGCATTACACACCGGCTACAACGACTGGAGCCACGTATTACCCTGTGACAGTGCCATAGCTGTACAAACGAAAACCGTTAGTAAACCCATACCTTACACGCGTGCAATTGCAAGAGACGCAGGCTGGCAGTGGAGAATTCCATTGCAAAACCGAACCGGTAATGGCTTTGTGTTTTGTAGCAAATATATGTCAGACGAAGAAGCTACAAAAATATTACTAGATAACATTGAGGGTGAGCGCTTAAATCAACCACGCGTGATAAAGTTCAAAACTGGCCAACGCAGAAAGTACTGGAATAAAAACTGTATAGCAATGGGGCTTGCATCGGGATTTATTGAACCTTTGGAGTCTACTGGTATTCATCTGTTTCAAAGGGCCATTGTGCGTTTATTGCTGATGTTTCCGTCGCAAGGTATTAAGCAGTCAGACGTAGAAGAATATAATATTCAAACAAAGGAAGAAGCAGAAAATATTAAAGATTTTATTGTTTTGCATTATCATTTGACTGACCGTAAAGACACCCCGTTTTGGCGACATTGTAAAGCTATGGAGGTGCCTGAATCCCTTAAACACCGTATGGCCTTATTTAAAGAAAGCGCTCAAGTGTTTAAAAAAGATGAGGAGTTATTTGGTGAAACCTCCTGGATACAGGTAATGATGGGGCAAGGGCTTATGCCGGAACAATATCACCCTATTGTTGATATGATGAGTGATGAAGAATTGCGTAAATTTTTATATAAAATTGAATCTGGCGTAAAACAAATAGTGCAAGACTGGCCAGATCATAATGAGTTTATCAAGCGCTATTGTCCATCGAGCGTTGGTACATAACTATTTGCATTAGCTAAAAAATTTGTGCTAAAAGGCCTAAGTTATGGGATGGATGTAAACATCTTCGCCCCTGCTACTTGATTATAGGCTTAGTGATTGAGCGTTGCATCCTTGTTATATCAATGTTAACTGGCGAAACAACATACCTTGTGGCTTATTAAGCCTTAATAAGTAAAATAATTGTTTACATGGCTTGCTCAATAAAAAAGCAAATACATAGTCTTTTATATACCTAATAGCTTGTCAGTGTTTTTTACAGGTGTGTTCTTCGGACATTTCAATATTTCAAGGAGTATAATTAAAACAATGGCTTACTGCGTTTGGCACAGAAATCGCAATATTCTAACT
>JBLHMY010000090.1:0-9205 GCA_047621065.1 Glaciecola sp.
TCGTAAAATAGCCTTGGCAACTCAATTTGTTGGCTTAGGCTATGCCTTGCCAGGAGTAGTCATTGCAGTTGGTGTGGTGCAGGTAGCAGGGGTAATGGACACTAATATTAATCGCTTTACAGGGGCAATTTTTGATTGGCAGCCCGGCTTATTAATTTCCGGTAGCATCACTATTCTCGTATTTGCTTATGCGGTTAGGTATTTGAGTGTGGCGATGCACAACACCGACACTGGTCTTGAACGTATTAAACCCAATGTAGATGAAGTGTCTGCAAGTTTAGGTATGGGTACCGCCGCTACCCTGCAAAAAGTACATATACCGCTGTTGCGGGCAAGTTTGGTCAGTGCGTTTATTTTAGTGTTTGTAGATGTGTTAAAAGAATTACCCGCCACCTTAATATTGCGTCCGTTTAATGTGAACACTTTGGCTGTTAAGGCCTACGAACTTGCGTCGGATGAACGCTTAATAGACGCAGCCTTGCCAGCAGTGAGTATTGTAATAGCGGGCTTGCTGCCGGTTATATTTTTAACAATGAGCCTCGAGAAACGCCGAAAGTGAAAATTAATCAAACCAATTCAATTATGTTGTCTATACAAGGCTTGAACCTGTCATACGCAGCAGAGCCTGTACTTAGTGATATTAATTTAGATATTAAGAAAGGTGAAATTGTATGTGTTTTAGGCCCATCAGGTAGTGGTAAAACAAGTTTGCTTCGCGCTATTGCTGGTTTTATTCCTGTCGCCAATGGCAGTATCGATATTAATCAGCGGTGCGTGAGTGATAAAAAAAGCGTTACACCGCCCAACCAGCGTTCTGTTGGCTTGGTATTTCAAGACTTTGCGCTGTTTCCGCATTTAACCGTTGAGCAGAATATTGAATTTGGCTTGGGTAATCTAAGTCGCGAAAACAAAAAAGCAACCGCCATGAAGTACATGCAAATTATGGAAATTGTAGCTTTGGCAAACAAGTACCCTGCCGATTTATCGGGCGGACAGCAACAGCGTGTTGCTATTGCACGGGCGGTGGCGCCTCAGCCCAATATTTTATTGATGGATGAAGCATTTTCAAGTCTCGATCCTACCTTGCGCGAACAAGTTGCTCGCGATGTGCGTGAGATAATCCAGCAGCTTGGCTTAACCGCTATATTAGTCACGCATGATCAACAAGAAGCGTTTGCTTTTGCTGACAAAATAGCGGTGCTAGCCAAAGGTAAATTGCAGCAGTTTTCGTCGGCTTACGATTTGTATCATGAACCCGACACTTATTTTGTCGCTAACTTCATAGGTGAGGGCGCGTTTATTGAAGGTGAAACGGTTGAGCGAGAAAAAGGGTGGTTTGCTAAAACGGCCTTAGGCGAAATGCGATTACCTGGTGCCGATTATTCTGCTACGCCCAAAGTAAAAGTATTATTAAGACCCGACGATGTGCTGCACGACGACGCCAGCCCAACAAAAGCGATTGTTGAAGAAAAGCATTTCAGAGGCGCCTTTATTCGTTACCAACTTAGCCTACCGCACTCTAATGAAAAAGTACTATGCTTTGCGCCTAGTCATCATGATCATACTATTGGTGGGACCTTTGGTATACGCGCGGAAGTTGAACACGTTATTTGCTTTTAAAAGACTAATTTACAACTAAAAACCTCTTAGGTTCACTTTAAGTCAGATAAAAAAAGAGCGCTTATGACACACCATAAACGCTCCTTCCCCAGTCAAACTGTTATTTGTTGATTATGTACACGCTCATTTTTAAAAGTTATAGCGGTATCCTACTTGCAATGATCTAGGCTTACCTACTTGTAAACCACCGTGCTGTCGAGTAGCTGTATACTCCTTGTCTAGCAAATTGTCGATAACCGCATACACGCTTTGTTGATTATCTATTTGATAGTTACCTGATAAGTCGACCACAGTGCGTTTTTCAATGCCATCTTCTTGCGCTATAGCACCTGCACCTGCCACGGTGCGCATTTCGTCTACATGTTTTATGGCAACTAATACCTGCCATTTTTCACTGCGTAAGCCTGTTTCTAATTGCCACATTACTTCTGGTAAATAGGGAATTTCAAAGCCTGACTCCACGCTGCCCCATACATCTAGTTCTGAATCGAAGTTTTCGGCAAATTCGGCACTTGAGTAGGTATAGTTAAAGCGTGTAGGTATGCTTAAATCACCTATGGTAGCCTCGTGACTAACAATAAATTCAACACCTGAAATATCTACTTTCCCGGCATTATACTGCTGGCCTATTAGGTCGTTGCTGCAGCCTTGACTGGCGGTGCAATTGCCGTGAAGGTTGTCTAGCGCGGTCATAAAGCCAATTAGTTCACCATTTAGGTTGTTGTATGCAAAACGGCCACCAAACTCGTAGTTCCAACCGTCTTCTTGTTCAGCATTATTGTTACCCGGTGCTGGTGGCGCATAAGCTTTTTGTACGCCCGCTAACAAAGTCCAATTATCATCAAGTCGGTAAGTAGCGCCTACCGATGGCAGTAACGCGTCTACGCCATTACGCCTAGCGGCCGCTTCATCAATGCGAAGTGGGTCTGTTTTACCCCAATCATCACGGGCTAAATTTACGTTTTCGTAGCGCACACCGGCGGTTATCTGAAGGTTGCCAAAAGTCATTTTGTCTTGCACAAATACGCTGTAAGCATTGGCACTGTCTATTCTGTTTGAATCGGTACCAGGAACACCGGCGCTAATAGTCGACAAACTGTAGTTGGCGGCAAGAGAATATTGGTCAACCCATTGAAAGCGATCCATTTCGTCGTTGTGGATGCGCGCGCCAATGTTTATTTGGTGATTATTTAAGTAAATAGCAAATTGTGCCTGTATACCCTGCGATAAATAGGCTCTGTTATTGGCTTTCACATCTACAGATATTGCGTCAGGCACTAAGCCATTGGCCACCTGTTGGTCAAATAAGCTGGCACTTTCTTCAGCGCCACCGCCTAAACTATTTCCCGCTACTTTGGATACTTTGTACCAGTTTCTACTAAAATCGTTAACGTAAGCGACCATGCTCAAATCCATGTTTTCGCTAATTATATAATCGTAGTGAACTGAGGCATGTTTGTGCTCAGTTGACATATTGTCTACTTGACTAGCCGAATAGCGTTGGAAACGATTGCCATTGTCAAAATCTTGCTGGGTTATACCAAGGTAGGTTTCATCAGAAGACTCTTGTGAATATTTAAGTTTAAACGCCAGTTGATGTTTTTTATTGGCATCTAAATAGGTTTCGAACTTGCCCAGTATGTCGGTTTTAGCAAAGCCGCTGTTTTGACCTGAATTGATATCTTTAAAACCGTCTGCGCGATAATCATATACTTCAAATAATCCGCCGTTAGTATCGTTTTTACCACCCACTAATGCGTGTATTTTACTAAATCCATCAGAACCTAAAGCGAGGTCTAGGGTGCCGCCTGCTGCTGCATCAGGAATCTCAGACGAGACTAAGTTAATCACGCCACCGCTGGTGCGAGGACCATATTCAATACTTGAACCGCCTTTAAGCACTTCTACCGCACTCATGCGACCAACAGTAGGAAAGTAATAAGCGGCAGGACTGGAATAGGGGGCTGGTGCAGCCAATACGCCGTCTTCCATAACGGTGATCTTTTCAGAACGGTCGGCACTCGATCCACGCATACCAATGTTGGGGCGCAACCCGTAGCCGTCTTCTTCTACAAAATAAACACCCGCGGTAGACGACAATATGCGCTGAATATCGGTAACTGCGTAGTTGTTTAATGTTTCTTTATCGATATAAGCGCCCGAACCTGGCGAAGTATCAAGTGCTTGCTTAGAACCAAAAATAGTAATTTGTTCTATGGCAGTATACTCTAAACCTGCAGAAGGCTCTAATGTTGAAGAGGCTTCTGCGGGTAAAGCGGCTATTGCTGTACTTGAAAATAATGCCGATAGGGTAATGGCAATTAAAGACTTTTTCAAAATGCTTCCTTTATTTATGAGTAGTTGGTTTTAGAGAACACAAATATTTAAACACAATTGCAAATGATAATCAATATCATTTAGAATTAAGTTTTAAGTTTCTCTAAAAAAACACGCTTTTGAGTGTAAAGCGAAACTACCGCTTTGAGGTTAGCAACTGAACACACGCAGACAAAAATACAAACTTGTCGTAAATTCCACAATTAATTCTTTTCATTCGTTTAGTCTGTTTCATCTTTAGTTTATAATACTTAGCTAAACCAAAAGCTAAGTGCTGCACGTTGCTAATTGTTATCTATTACTCAATGTATTTGGCTTCTTTACATCAACATTTATAGGAAAGGTTGTATTAATGCGCACTGATTATTGCGGAAAAATAGACACAAAATATCTTGAACAAACCGTTACTCTTTATGGCTGGGTAAATAAACGTCGCGATTTAGGCGGCGTAGTATTTATTGATTTGCGCGACCGTGAAGGTATTGTTCAAGTAGTGGTAGATCCCGATACTGCCAACGCTTTTCAAACAGCGTCTAGTGTGCGGAATGAATTTTGTCTATCTATTACTGGCAAAGTGCGTGCACGTCCTAACTCACAAATTAATAAAGATATGACGACCGGCGCTATTGAAATACTCGCACAAGACGTGACTGTGATTAATAAAGCGCCTGCATTGCCATTAGATTGGAATCAAGACAACAGTGAAGAGCAGCGTTTAAAATACCGTTATTTAGATTTGCGTAGACCGCTTATGACCAATCGTTTGGTATTTCGCTCAAAAGTTACCTCAACGGTACGTCGCTTTTTAGAAGACAATGACTTCTTAGATATTGAAACGCCTATTTTAACTAAAGCAACACCCGAAGGTGCGCGCGATTATTTGGTACCTAGCCGCACTCATAAAGGCGAGTTTTTCGCATTGCCGCAATCGCCTCAGTTGTTCAAGCAATTGCTTATGATGAGCGGCATGGACAAATATTATCAAATTGTAAAATGCTTTCGCGACGAAGATTTACGCGCTGACCGTCAGCCAGAATTCACTCAAATAGACTTAGAAACGTCGTTTTTAGATGCCAAGGGCGTGATGGAAATTACCGAACGCTTAGTGAAAGATTTATTTCAAAAGTTACTAAATGTCGACTTAGGCGACTTTTTACACATAACCTACGCTGAAGCTATGCGCCGCTTCGGTAGCGATAAGCCCGATTTACGCAACCCACTTGAACTTGTTGATGTAGCAGATGCTTTAAAGCATATAGAGTTTAAAGTGTTCAGCGGCCCCGCCAACGACATAAATGGGCGCGTGGCAACAATATGTGTACCGGGCGGTGCCTCGCTTTCACGCAAGCAAATTGATCAATATGGCGATTTTGTAGGTGTATATGGCGCAAAAGGGCTGGCGTGGATTAAAGTAAACGAGCTAGCAAAAGGCGTTGAAGGTTTACAAAGCCCCATACTGAAATTCTTAGATGCCAATGCAATTGAAGCTCTTTTAAGCGCCACGCAAGCTAAAGACGGCGATATTCTACTGTTTGGTGCAGGCGATTACACAACCGTGACTGAAGCATTAGGCGCTCTTAGAATAAAATTAGGCGAAGATTTCTCGTTATTAACAGGGCAATGGAAGCCACTTTGGGTAATTGACTTTCCTATGTTTGAGGAAGCCGACGGACGTTTATATGCTTTGCATCATCCGTTTACTGCGCCAAGCGACAGCAGTGTGCAAGCCTTAAAAGACAATCCTAAAGACGCATTGTCAAACGCCTACGATATGGTGCTAAACGGGGTTGAATTAGGCGGTGGTTCGGTACGTATACATAATATGGAAATGCAGTCGACGGTGTTTGAGCTGCTAGGAATAGAAGCGCAAGAAGCTCAAGAAAAGTTTGGTTTCTTGTTAGAAGCCTTAAAGTATGGCACGCCCCCTCATGCTGGTTTGGCTTTTGGTCTCGACCGTTTGGTTATGTTAATGGTAGGTGCAGACTCAATTCGTGATGTAATGGCATTTCCTAAAACTAACACCGCGGCTTGTCCTTTAACCGGTGCGCCGGGTATCGCTAATCCACAGCAGCTTAAAGAACTGTCTATTGCTACCTTAGTAGACGCTAGCAAGAAACACGATAGTGAATCAGCATAACTAACAACAGCTAAAAGTCGCCAAGCATAGCGATTAAAAGCAACAAAGGTATTAATGAGCGTTAAGCGACCAGAATCGGTGCTAGTGGTGTTATATAACGAGCATAATAAAGTGCTGGTTTTGCAGCGCGTGGATGATGCCGAATTTTGGCAGTCGGTTACGGGCACTATGGAAGTAAGCGAGGTGCCCATGCAAACTGCAGCCAGAGAAGTACGAGAAGAAACCGGTATTAATTTGGCTTTTGATCGCAAAGACGAAGGTGGATTTTTGCATTACTTAATGGATTGTAGGCTCACTAATCAATATACTATTAGGAAAGACTGGCGTTACAGATATGCGCCGGGCGTGACTAAAAATTTCGAATATGTTTTTTGTGCGCAGGTACCCTCACAGTCAAAAATAATATTAACTGAACATACCGATTATGAATGGCTATCTAAATACGATGCTATTGCCAAAGTGTGGTCAGATACCAACAAACACGCTATCGAGCAGTTTGTACCTGACACCACACATGCGTAAAAAACAATCCGTTGCAATTGTCCAGCCCTCAATTTTTGGCATTCGCTGTGCATATAACATTAGGCATTTAACTTCGTGCATATAATACTTGGTATTGACCCAGGTTCACGTATTACCGGATACGGTATTATTGCCGTGAAAGGCAACAAAACTGAATACTTAGGCAGCGGCTGCATAAAAGTCATGGATGAAAGCCTACCTAAACGCCTTAAAAATGTATTTGATGGTGTAAGCGAAATAATAAGGCAGTATCAACCTACCGAGTTTGCTATAGAACAAGTGTTCATGGCCAAAAACCCTGATTCTGCATTAAAGCTAGGCCAAGCACGCGGCGCGGCTATAGTGGCAGCGACGTTTATTGACCTGCCAGTATACGAATATTCAGCACGACAAATTAAGCAGTCGGTTGTGGGTAGTGGCAGTGCCGATAAAACTCAGGTCCAGCATATGGTCACGCATATCTTAAAACTGGGTAAAACGCCTCAGGCCGACGCTGCCGACGCCCTTGCGGTGGCTTTATGTCACTTACATACACAACAAAGTATGATTAAAATGGCCGGTAGTGCTACTAAAACAGTTCGACGACGTTTACAATAAACACCTAATTAGAAAATATTTTACAAATAAGATAAAAGCCAAATTATGATTGCGCAATTAACCGGCATTATCGTAGAAAAAATACCACCTGAAATCGTATTAGATGTGGGCGGTGTGGGCTACGAAATTCAGCTACCAATGACCAGTTTTTATCAACTTCCCGATACTGCTCATCAAGTCACTTTGTTTACGCATTTTGTTGTGCGCGAAGACGCCCAACTGCTTTTTGGTTTTATCGACCGTTTAGAACGCACCTTGTTCAGAGTCTTAATTAAAGCAAACGGAGTGGGCCCCAAACTCGCCTGTACAATATTGTCGGGCATGTCGGCAAATCAGTTTGTAAACGCGGTAATGCATGAAGATATTACCGCGCTGGTAAAAATGCCAGGCGTGGGTAAAAAAACTGCTGAACGTCTAGTAGTTGAGCTCAAAGATAAGCTAAGCGACTTGGAAGCATTGCCTAATTTGAGCATTCATAAACCAGTTTTAGCGGGCGGGCCGGCCTCGCAGCTATTAGCACCAAAGGTAACCGCCGTAGACGAAGCTATCAGCGCACTTATTGCCTTGGGCTACAAGCGCAATCAAGCAGAATCTGCGGTAAGGAAAATTGCTACTCAAGATGCTAGCAGTGAAACGCTTATTCGAGATTCACTGAAATCGATGGTGTAAACGTTTTTGTGTAATTGCGTTTATGTGGCTGTGCAGGCACATAAACACTTACTAAACTAAACACCCAAACGCTTTTTACAATAAAATACCTTATACAATGCAAGTGCACACGAGAATGATCATATGATAGAAGCCGACAGTATTTTACGACCCCAAGAGCAAACGGAAGATGTGGCCATTGACCGTGCAATACGACCAAAGATGCTTGTTGACTATGTAGGGCAAAAGCCGGTTTGTGATCAAATGGAAATATTTATAGAAGCCGCTCGCGGACGCGAAGACGCGCTTGATCATTTGTTGATTTTTGGTCCACCAGGGCTAGGTAAAACAACCTTAGCGTATATTGTTGCTAATGAAATGAACGTGAATATTAAAACCACTTCGGGTCCGGTGCTTGAAAAAGCCGGCGACTTAGCTGCATTACTCACTAATTTAGAAGAAAACGATGTTTTGTTTATAGATGAGATACATCGTTTAAGCCCCGTAGTAGAAGAAATTTTATATCCCGCTATGGAAGACTATCAACTCGATATTATGATAGGTGAGGGCCCATCCGCGCGTTCAATAAAACTTGAACTGCCGCCTTTTACTTTAATCGGGGCAACTACCCGCGCAGGCTCTCTTACCTCGCCCCTGCGCGACCGATTTGGTATTACCCAGCGCTTAGAATTTTACAAGGTAGCCGACTTAACCAGCATTATTACGCGCAGTGCCAAGCATTTAAATATGGATATGAATGAAGACGGTGCGCTTGAAATTGCGAAACGCTCTCGCGGTACTCCGCGTATTGCAAACCGCTTACTTAGGCGGGTGCGCGATTATGCTCAAGTCAAAAGTAATGGCAAGGTAACCAGCGAAATAGCGGCGCTTGCACTTAATATGCTAGATGTAGATAAGTTAGGATTTGACCTAATGGATAGAAAGTTATTGCTGGCTATTATTGATAAATTCAATGGAGGTCCTGTAGGCTTAGAAAATGTAGCGGCGGCGATAGGCGAAGAAAAAGAAACCATAGAAGACGTAATCGAGCCCTTTTTGATTCAACAGGGCTACTTGCAGCGCACTCCCAGAGGCAGAATAGCCACCGACAGCGCCTATTTACATTTAGGCTTTGAAGTAAAAAAATAAATAAAAAAAGGCCTACATAATATGCAGGCCAGAAATACTATTCAACGGAAGGGAGTCATTGAAAAAATACGAAATAAGCAAATAAGTCATCTCGTATGAGCTGTAGTATAACGATAAATAGCATGCCGACAACACAATAAAATTGTACTTTTGGATTAGATAAGCTCATGCTTATCTAATCAGTGTAAATTGTAA
>JBLHMY010000091.1:0-9196 GCA_047621065.1 Glaciecola sp.
GCAGATGCTTTATCCGGCAGTGCTTTCAAGCTATTATTTTGCGCCTGCGCCAAATGATGTAGATTTTGCTTTTGCTATATTTTTATCCCTAGGGCTAAACTTCGCTCTATTAGTAGTGTGTTCATTATTAATCAAAAATACCTTGGTCAACCCCTTCGCCGAGGAGGGCTTAATGCGCCCTACTTTAAATATTCCCGCAGATAAACTAACGGCTATGCTAAAACGCATTTTACCCCCGAAAACAGCATTAGGATTTACCGTCAAGTTGGAAAAACGTGAGGTTTTCGCAACCCAAATTATACCACCAGACCTATTACTAGAAGCAGGGCAAACCCTTACTTCTCACGTAGGCAATGCTAGCGCTCGAATTTTGCTTAATGCAATTTCAAATAATGACTATGACAACACACAAGAGCTTACTGAATTAGTAGAAATAGCAACACAATCATTTCAATTCAATCACGAGGTTTTGCAGTCTTCAATCGCGCATTTGCCGCAAGGCATTAGCGTTGTAGATTCAGACTTAAAATTAGTTGCTTGGAATAAACAGTATGAGACCTTATTTTACTATCCAAAAGACTTTCTAGTAACTGGCTTGAGCGTGGAGCGGATACTAAAATTTAATGCAGATAGAGGCCTCATATCGAGGGTTTCTAAGCACTTAACACATCAGCAACAGCCTATTCAAGACGCGGTTGAAAAACGCCTGCAGTTGATGCAGCAAAGTAAAGCGTATCAGTATATTCGTCAGCATAACCAAGACAAAATTATAGAAATTTCGGGTAATCCTCTGCCGGGTGGAGGCTATATTACCTCGTTTACAGATATTACCCAGTATATTAAAATTCAGCAGCAACTAGAGATGGCGAAAGAAGATCTTGAGCAGCGGGTG
The DNA here is from genome assembly GCA_047621065.1 of Glaciecola sp. Lineage (GTDB taxonomy): Bacteria > Pseudomonadota > Gammaproteobacteria > Enterobacterales > Alteromonadaceae > Glaciecola. The sequence goes on from JBLHMY010000091.1 coordinate 893, forward strand.
CAACTGCGTACCAAAGAGTTAGAGATAGCAAAAACAGAGGCGGAAAATGCTAATCTATCAAAAACAAAGTTTTTAGCGGCAACGGGTCATGACTTAATGCAGCCGTTTAATGCGGCAACTTTATTTGCCTCTATGCTGCACGAAAAGCTGGCAAAATCTGAGCTAAGTGAAATATCGCGACACTTGGTGCAATCGCTTGACAATGCTGATGAGTTATTGGGCATGTTGATTGAAATTACGAAACTAGAAACCGGAAAAATTATCCCAATACCTAGTTTGTTTGCGCTGGATGAACTATTACAAAATCTTGCCAATGATTTCGCTGTCATTGGCGCGCAGAAAAATATTAGGGTAAAGTATTTACCCTCGCGTATATGGGTGAGAACCGATAAACGATTACTTAGCAGAGTCATTCAAAATCTATTGGCAAATGCTATTCGCTATACCGATAAAGGCAAGGTTTTACTGGGCGTTAGAAGGCGCAGTAATAAGCGCTGCGAAATAGTGGTGCTTGATACAGGGCGAGGTATTGCAAAAGACAATCAAAGTAAGGTTTTTAATGAATTCCAACGTTTAGACCAACAGCATGACACGCAAGGATTAGGCCTTGGTTTGACTATTGTAGAGCGCACGTCTCAATTGTTAGATATTAAAATTAGCTTGGTGTCAGAAATAGGCAAGGGCACATGCTTTGGCCTAAGCCTTGTGCGGCAACCGCCGGGCAAGTCCAACAATCGCGCAATTAGAGCTGGGCCGCGTGTAGATAATAAACAGTTTTTGAATTATAAGCGTGTGTTGGTGCTAGAAAACGACCGCCAAATTGCAACCGCACTTGGTGCTCTGTTAAACGATTGGGGAGCCGTTACCGACTATGCGCACAATTTATCTTCTGCGCTGGAGATATGCCAACCGCCCGACTTAATTATTGCCGATTATCATCTTGATGACGCCGACAACGGTATATCGGTTTGCCAAGCGTTGCTTAAGAATATAGGCAAATCTGTGCCCATGATTTTAAGCAGTGCCGATCGTTGTGAATATATCCAAGAAAAAGCAATTGCCAATAACATGCGCTACCTTCCAAAGCCCATTAAAAGCGCCGCATTAAAACGATTAATACAAACAAGATTAAAAGTGTAGGCTGGTAACAAAAAAATAAAAGTCGCTATTGCTCTTCTAAAGATTGTTCAAAGCGTCATCCAGCCATGTCATTCTTTGTGAATACCAAGTTTTCAGGTGCGCAACCTCTTCGCTATAGGTGTCAAATACCAGAGGGTTGGGCCAAACATAAACCCCCAAAGTCTGCCATTTTTTATCGTTTTCTTGTTGTGCCAAGTCTAACTTGGCTGCATAGGCGTCAATTTTATCTAATATTAGATTTTGATTAGCTTTAAAATAAGCAAAGCGAAATTTTACTTTATCGACAAATGCCCGGTCGGTAAACAATCTGGCAATCCACGCGTTGTCTTTTACCCAAAAACCCTGCGCATAACGAGAATCAGCATAATCTACATTGCCGTAAGACAGGTCAAAATCCCATAGCGGGCCCATTTTTATTTTTTCGCTAGGCAATACGGTAAAATAAATACTGGAGAAATTTTTAGAATCAACATTTTTAGTAATTTCACTAATAAGATACCAATCCACAAAACTATCAACGTCAATATATTTAGCGTACCCGTTGCTGGGGTGGGTATAATTGGAACTAAATAATACCGTTTCAAATTCATTGATATGGTCTTTTATGTAGTGATATTGTTGATCGTTCCACTCTAGGCTGGGCTCCTTAATGGCTACCAAAAATTGACTCGTATAAAAGTACACATCATCGGCGTCTTGTCTGTCTAGTTGGTCAATTTCAAGTAAAAATCCATCATCACCTATGTCAACTCGGTTACTGCCCTGTTCTACTTTTTCGGTAATGTTGTAGGTGCCGTTATATTCATCATTAATATACACTTCAGCAAAGGTGCTTCTAGGTGTCCAATCAAGCATGCTTAAATAACCCATTTCAAAACTAATGGTATTTCTTAAAAGGGTTTTGTCAGAGTATTCAGCTAAAAAGAGCCACCTCTTTTTTTTGGGCATGTCTAAAAAGATAGAACTGTCCTGTAACTTCATTTGAAAAGGTTTTTTAGGGTGAAAAAACCAAGTTGAGTTGCCACGACCACGAATTTCCATCTCTAACGGCCCCATGTCGTTAAAGTCACGGCCGCCTTTAATGGTGACTGTGCCTTCCACATAATCTTCTTTGGAGTCGATTGGTTCAATGCCAGAGGTAGTCAAATAAATAATTGGTAATCCGGTGAAAGCAAGAACATCAACTAAATAACTTAACTGCCTCCCGTCTTCCATCATTACGGTGTAGGTTTTGATGTCACTGAAGTCCTGCACCGAGACAGAACTTATTTGAGCGCTGTCATTGACAATAAGTGACGTACCATTATGCGCAACAGTTGCAATCATTGATTGCCAATTGGCGGTGGCTGGGAATTTCCCCGTAATGTTATTACCGGATATTGATAAATTGATATCTGAACTAAGACTGGGGTTATGCTGCGTTAAAAAAGCGAACTGACTCACTACCGGTTCAACTATAATTGCAGGGGAGACTAGTTGCTCAGCCTTATCAGAGCCACCACATGACAACAAAAATAAGCTAGAATAAACAACTAACAGCGCTTGCATACGTGGCTTCATAAATCACCATTATTTGGGGTAAATATATGGCTACAGGAAAACGGCTTCGTCAGACTCAATAGCTTAATACTCCAAGCTCATTATTTGTTTATACATAATACCCGCCTGAGTGCGATTATACACATTAAGTTTGCGCAACACTGCCGATGCGTGCTGTTTAACGGTAGATTCAGAAATATCCAATTCATATGCAATTTGCTTATTTAGCAAGCCACTGGCAATCATACTGAGCACTTTTAATTGATGCGGCGTTAATGTTTCTATCAGTTGATATTGTTCTATTTTTTCACTATTTTGATCAGGCATTTGAAAATCGCTTGGTAACCATTGGCCACCATCAAGTACTGTCGTGACGGCCTCAGATATACTTTCTAAACCTACTGATTTTGGAATAAAAGCACTTGCGCCCAACGCAATGCACTTTTCAATAATTTGTGGATTTTCTTCAGCCGACACAATAATCACCAAGGTATTGGGAAACTCTGCCCGCAAGCGAGTCATGCCGGTTAAACCATCGGTATCAGGCATATTTAAGTCCAAGCAAACTAAATCTATCTCTGGGTTTTTTACCAGGCATTCATAGGTTTGCTCAAAGTTATTAGCTTGTATTACGTCAAGCTTTAATTGATTTGCTAAGACTTGATTAAGTGCGCTCCTAAACAAAGGGTGATCGTCTGCAATTAAGGCGGTAAATTGATTGCTCATAGATTGTGATTACTCTTGTTGAATATGGCTTAGATTGAATCTTAAACGCGATAAATGCCGCGACATTGAATCGACAATATACCTGAAAACAACAAAAGTCTGCTCATTAGTTCGTAAAAAAGGCGGCCGAAGCCGCCAACACACAAAGCTTAGAACCTATAACCAAGGGTTAACTGCACCGTTCTTGGATCACCGTAATAGCCAATTAAGGTATTATCACCACCTGTTCCTGGTATAAACCCGCCTTCGCCGTTAGAGGTAACGAACTGATATCCGCCCACCAAGTACTCTTCGTCGGTAAGGTTTTTCAAGTGTAAGCCGGCATAATAATTACCTGAGGTACTTTCCCATGTAGCACTCATATTAAGCAAGCCATAACCGTCTTGGCTTAGTAGGCTGTTGGCTGTTTCATCAATATTATAGTCATCACGATAGTAGTAAGTAGCCGCAAACATAACATAACCAATACTCGTGTCTAAGCCATAATTTGCAGAAAAACTAGCTGTATATTCAGGCGTATTTGATATTGCAAAGGCGTCTGAGATATCAATTTCTTGTCCACCTTCTCCAATCGTAATAACTTCTTTAAAATCGGAACTGATATACCCCAGCGCCAAATCAAAGGTTAACGCTTCAGTGGCAACCCACGTAATTTCAGCCTCAATACCTGACGCGGTCGACTGACCAACATTACCCAATATTTGGTTAAGATCGGTTGGCGATGTTACCGGCAATACAGAAATGTATTGGCGGTCTTTGTGGTCAAGACTAAACACAGTGATGTTGGTTCTTAAAGTATCGCTCAAATCAGCTTTTATGCCGACTTCGAATGAATCAACCACTTCGGGATCAACCGCCGGTTCATTAATGCTTGCGCGCGGATTAAAGGTACCTGATTTAAAGCCCTGAGCGTAACTTGCAAACACCATCATGTCGTTTGACACTTGGTAATCTAAGCCAAATCGCGGTGTAAAGCGTGTCCAGGTCTCTTTTGCCGGTGCGTCTAAGAAACCATCATTGTTGGTATCAACACCCAAGACTTGAGGCACTAAATTGTTTCCTGGGAACGAACCATCAGGACGCACGTAGCCGGGGATCCAACCAGACTCAGGATACACATCCCCCAGTAAAAACCCTCTGTTAACAAAAGCTTTTTTAGTTTCTTGGGTATAGCGAGCCCCCACTGTTAACGATAGTTTATCGCTAAGGTCGATGTTAGCTTGAGAATAAGCCGCCCAGCTCTCAGAATTATTACAACCACCATTTTCTATGGTACCGGCGAAAGCGCCTAGGATTGCATCAAAACTGCCGCATGACTCACCATCATAATAGTATAATCCAGCGGTTACATTATAGCCGTCTCCCATATATTTAGCCTGCAGTTCATGGGTAGTATTTTCATCACTGTAAATTGCGGGTACATCAAAAATATTGACGGGTGTATTATCAAAGTCGATGTTGGTAGGCGAATAGCTTTCGCGGCTAGACGCTACATATTTAAGCTGTAGTTCATCACTTACATCGTATCTAGCAAGAAAACTAAAGCCTTCAAGTTCTACTAGGTTTTCAGTTGGCAAGCTGGTGTATGAATCAAACACACTGCTTGGAACAGGGGCATCAGTAACGATACTGGGCAACAATCTAAAACCGCCCTTAGAATTTGAGGTGTCTTTGGTTTTATCCCAGTCGAATCTAAAAAATAGTTTATCGGTAGGACTATATTCCAGCGCGACGCGCGCGGCCCATAAATCTTTGTTATAGTTCTCAAGGTCCTGGTCAGGCAGGGCAGAGATTATATATTCACCAAATCCATCTCGATTTAGATTGGCATAGCCGCCTCCTATATAAAGCTCGTTTTCAATCAGCGGCATTTGACCCGTAAGCATTAGGTCTTTTTGTGAATAACTGCCCAGCGTCGCTTGTGCATTAAACTCAGCATCACCAGACATTTCTTTGGTCACATATTTAATGGCGCCGCCAATGGTATTTTTTCCATACAGCGTTCCTTGAGGGCCGCGAAGCACTTCTACGCGTTGTACATTTAATAAATCAAGTACTGCCCCTTGTGGCCTCGCCATATAAACGTCATCGATATAAATACCAACGCCAGGCTCATAGCCCCAAAGGGGATCTTGTTGTCCTACGCCGCGAATGAATGCAGTAAGTGTTGAGTTGGTGCCACGGCTTGTTTGTAACGTTGTATTTGGCGAAAACTGCTGTATTTCGGTGAGCACGGTAATGCCACGTGATTGCAAGTCTGCCGCGCTTACCGAGGTAACCGCCATTGGCACTTCTTGTAGCGATTCTATTGTGCGCCGCGCAGTTACTTCAATAACCTCTAATGCGCCTTTTTTCTGCACTTGTGTATCGTCTTGTGGTGCTGTTTGTGCATACGTAAATGGCGCAACAAACCCTCCAGCCAATGTACTAATTACGGCAATGGCACAAGCGGTTTTTTTAAATTTAGAACCTTGCTTTGCTGCTGCTCGATTGCGGTTGTCGTGTTTCATGATGTTTCCCTAAGTTTTTTATTGGTAGCTAACAATATTGATATAAACAAATTGCTGGGTCTGCGGTCTGTTGTTAAATTTAAGTTAAAATTGTAAAAAAAGAACTAGTACCATAGTACTATGGGCAAGCACACAGCTTTACATCACAATTGCTAACATCCTGGCGATCTGCGGTCACAGATACTTTTTAGGCTGATCAACGATTGTTATATCAATGTGTTGCGCAGACGGGTTTAAAATGAGAACAGGATACAGTAGATGTTAAGTTTAATTGGATTAATAGGGGGTTTAACGCTCCTCATCGTCTTAACCATTCGCGGCATGAATCTTTTTATTGCGGCGCCTGCTTGCGCTCTTGTAGTCGCATTAACAAGCGGTATGTCGGTGTTTGTTGGTGATGGCAACTTCGTGCAGTCCTACATGGGTGGATTCACTTCGTTTATTGCAAGTTGGTTTTTTATGTTTTTACTTGGCGCACTGTTTGGTAAATTCATGGAAGACACAGGCGCCGCCGACTCGCTAGCAAAATGGATTATTAGCAAACTGGGTTACAAAAAAGCGATATTTGCGGTAGTGGCAGCATGCGCTATTCTCACTTATGGCGGCGTGAGCGTATTTGTGGTCGCATTCTCTGTTTACCCAATGGCCTTAAGTTTGTTCAAAGACGCTAATTTACCGCGTAGATTTATTCCGGCAACGCTAGCCTTTGGCTCAGTCACATTTACCATGACTTCGGCAGGCTCTCCTGAAATTCAAAATTGGATCCCCATAAAATACTTAGGAACCTCACCCTTCGCAGCGTGGGAAGTAAGCGCGGTTGTGGCTGTATTTATGGCGGTTTTTGGTTACTGGTGGTTAAAGAAAATGGTCACCAAAGCGGTCGCAAATGGTGAATCGTTTCATGATAAGCCGGAAGATCCAGAGGTAGTTGAAAGAGATTTACCCAATCCTTTTACTGGTATAGTTCCTTTGTTTGTTGTGCTGATTATCTCGTTTCTGTTTCATGAAGCCTATAAAGAAATGGCCCTGATCGTAGCACTTGGCAGCGGTGTGTTGACATTAATGCTGATCAATTTTAGATATTTTAAAAATTTAGGCGCAGCGGTTAACTTAGGCACCACAGGGGCCTTAATTGCGATTGGCAATACTGCCGCTGTGGTTGGTTTTGGTGCAATCGCTAAAACTACAGAAGCATTTCAAAGCACAGTAGAATTAATGACACAAATACCGGGTAACGAGCTTATTGGCGCTGCTATTGCGGTAAGCGTTATTGCTGGATTGACCGGCAGTGCTTCGGGTGGGCAGGCCATTGCATTACCATTAGTAGGCCCCTACTATATGGATTTAGGGGTTGATCCCGAGGAGCTTCATCGAATTGTTTCAATTAGTTCAGGGGCATTAGATTCATTACCACACAATGGATATGTGGTTACCACTATTCGGGCAATTTGTCATGAAACTCATCAAGCAGCATATGGGCCAATGGCCGCACTAACCGTTATTGTCCCGTTGATTGGTTTGAGCATGGCAATTGCTTTATTTATATTTTTTTAATAGCAGAGTAGATGATGCGTATACAAAACCACCGTAACCAACGCTTAGGCGCAATTATGATCTTGTTAGCTTGTGTTTGTTTTTCTTTTGCGCCGGTAGCGGCGAGCGAAAATCATCAAAAGGCACAGGGCACGAAATCATCTTCAACGACGATTATTGACCCGATGCCCACAATGTTAGTAACTAAACAGGTTCATCAGATAGAGACTTTCACAACCGTTGGTGGCGATACTATCAAGAATGTGAAGGTAGGCTGGGAAAGCTATGGAAGTCTCAATGCAAACAAAAGCAACGTTGTTTTAATTACGCACTTCTTTACGGGCACCTCCCACGCTGCAGGCAAGTATAGCGTTGATGATGCTCAGGTTGGATATTGGGATAGCATTATTGGTCCTGGAAAGGCGATTGATACAGAACGTTTTTTTGTTATCAGCGTGGACACCTTAGTTAATATCAACGTATTTGATGAAAACGTGGTCACAACGGGACCTGCGAGCATAAACCCCGATACTGGTAAGCCATACGGTCTGTCGTTCCCGGTAGTCACTATGCGCGATTTTGTAAATGTACAAAAATCGGTATTGTCCTCTTTAGGTATCCAAACACTATATGCGGTGGCTGGCCCGTCGATGGGTGCAATGCAGGCCATGGAATGGGCTTCAGCTTACCCAAAATGGGTTCCTCGTTTGATTTTAGTCGTAGGTTCAGCGCAAGCAGATGGATGGACCACCGCACTGCTAGAGCAGTGGACCTTGCCTATAAAACTAGACCCCAATTGGCGCGGCGGTAATTATTATAATCATGCGCGCAAAGACTATCCAAACCAAGGCTTAAC
>JBLHMY010000092.1:0-9151 GCA_047621065.1 Glaciecola sp.
TTAAACGCTTTACCTGAAAACGCGCTTTATGCTCGCATTGATATGCTTGACACAGCAACAGGATTAGCCATTATTGAAGTTGAACTAATAGAACCTTCTTTATATTTTAATATGGACGAAGAGTCGCCAAAACGTTTTGCTCAAGCGATTGCAAAACGAGCGAAATCTTAGATTGGTAGACGAACTTGAAACGGCCTCTGCTATTTCAACCTGTCCGGGTCAAAATGATGGCCTAACTTGCTAGTTTTAGTTCGTAGATAGGCTTTGTTGTCCTTGGTGACACCATGATCAATTGGCCTGCGCGCAACAATATTAATACCCATATCACTTAAGGCTTGAATCTTTTTAGGATTGTTAGTCATAATTTCTACATGACTAACGTTTAAAGTATCGAGCATTAACTTACAAATAGCATAATCTCGCAGGTCGGCATCAAAGCCTAAATGCTCATTTGCTTCTACGGTATCGTAACCTTCATCCTGCAGATTATAAGCACGTATCTTATTAATTAGTCCTATTCCGCGCCCTTCTTGACGCAAATATAATAAAACGCCATGTCCATGCTTGACAATATTCTCTAGTGCCCTTTCCAATTGAAAACCGCAGTCGCAACGCGTGCTAAAAAGGGCGTCACCGGTTAAGCATTCGGAATGAACTCTAATAGGCACAGTTGCCCCTGGGCTCCATTCACCATAAGATAAAGCCACATGCTCTTTGCCATTACTATTATCGACAAACCCGTGGATACTAAAATCACCAAATCGAGTCGGTAGCTTTGCTTGACTGATAAACTCAAATTTAGGGGTGTTGGACGTCATTACTCTCTGCTTCAATACTTATATTTTGCGCTAACATCAGACTACTTTTCTTATCTTTTTATTGGGGCTAATTAGCCAATTACAATGCCTAGGACCTGACTATACTTTTTTCTTTATCCTATAGCGAAATTATTTTGCGGCTTCGGAAAAATCGGTGTAAGAGCTCAGCGGCTCCGGTTTTGCTATACAATAGCCTTGTGCAAAATCCACGCCCATTTTGCCTATTTGTACCATTATCTCGGGGCTTTCAACAAATTCAGCAACGGTTTGTATGTTCATTGCTTCGGCCACATCTTTGATAGAGGTCACCATGGCTAGGTCAATTGGGTCATGTAATATGTCACGAATAAAATGACCGTCTATTTTTACAAAATCTACCGGTAAATCTTTTAAATAGCCATAGCTAGAAAAGCCACTGCCAAAATCATCAAGAGCAAAAGTGCACCCTAAGCGCTTAAACTTATGCATAAATTCCACGGCGTCATTCATTCTGATAATCGCCATTGTTTCGGTTATCTCAAAACAAATCTTCTCGTAAGGAATGGCATACTTTTCAAATGCGTTTAGCAGGAAAAACTGAAAATCGTCGTCAGACAAACATAAACCCGACAAATTAATATTTGCTTTACCAAGCTTTGGAAGATGCTCGGGATGAGCTTGGAGCCACTTAAAGTAGGTCTTTACTACTTGTTTGTCTATTTTATTGCTGATCAAGGCTTTCTCAGCACTGGGCATAAAAAATTCTGGCGCAACTAAATCGTTGTCTTTTGTGCGTAGGCGCACCAATATTTCATAATATTGTGATTCGTCCGTTTTATTGAGAGGACGATAATGTTGATAAAAAAGCTCAAAATTTTCTTCTTTTATCGCCGTATTCACCTCGTTTACCCAAAACAACTCTCGTTTATAGCTAGAGTGCATTCCCATTTCAGGCGAATAAATGTGAATTTTATCGCGGCCACCTTCTTTGGCTATAAGGCAAGCTGTATCAGCGTAGCTGAGAAGCTCTTCTCCGCTTGGAATTGTGTCATCAAATGGTGCAATGCCTATGCTAACACTTTGGTTAAATAGATGGCGATCCCATTTAAATTCAAATTTTCTGACCTTGGCTAACAGCGCATTGGCCAGGTCACGCAGTTCATTGCTATGTTCAAAATCGACAATTAGGCCAAACTGGTCAGCACTTAGTCTTGCAAAAGGATATTTGTCGCTAACCACGTCAAATAACTCATGTGACAACTCTTTTATGAAGATATCGCCAGCAGAGTGCCCACATGTGTCATTAATAACCTTAAACTGGTCTACGTCTAAAAATATCAAGGCGAATTTTTTTGTTTGAATGCTCGATTCAATTCGTTCATTCATAACATGCAAAAAATGTCTGCGGTTGAATAAGCCGGTAAGTTGGTCATGGGTATTTAAATATTGTAGATTTATTTGATGCAGGCGTCTTTCAGTAATATCAAACAACGATCCAAAATGCAGATTATCATTATTTACTTTTTTTAATTGACATGAAATTGAAAACCAAAATTCACTGCCGTCACTGCGTTTACCTTTAACTTCTTTGCCTAATACAGTTTGTTGAATACTCAATTCACCCAACAATAAGTCTGCATCTGCAGAATTAGCAAAAAAACTCGATAAAACAGGGTTGCTTGATAAAAAAGTTTCACTGCTGGTGTAACCAAACAAGGAACATATAGCGGGGTTTACCTGAATAAGTTTGCCATTGGGTAGAGCGGTGTAAAGTCCTTCGGCTGCATGTTGAAATAAATCATTGTATTGTTGTAGATTTTCTATTTGTTCGCTTTGAGAAAAAACCCGCTTGGCTTGGAGTGATTGTTCTCTGCTAATAATAGCCACGCCAATTAGCATAACACCAAGGCAAGTAAAGGCAAATGGATAGGGCGCCGTATAAGATAAGTAACCAGCGCTGTTTAAAAAGTTTAAAAACTCTAGAACACCCACTAGACCAAGAGAGATCCAGCCTATAAAATAAATAGCTGCGCTGCGCAAATCTATGCCTTTTCGGTACACCACAGTAGCAACAAGCTTACTTGCAAAAAAGAACACTGAAAACGTCATTAGTGCGATAAGTTGGTAGTAATCACTCAATATGAAAACACCGGCTAGTGGGATTGCAAGCAGCACATAATGGGCTCGCAGCCACCAGCGTGGGATAGGTTCAAATATTAGACGCGTAATTTTTATGCTCGCAAATAGGGTAACTACCAAACTTAGCCCGGTGAGTTCAGCGGTCATTGACGGCAATAAAAATAATGACGGTAATATGCCTTCAGCACTTAACATGGTGGTCATTGCACCGGTGGAAAACAAGCAAAACCAAAACCGAGCAGGTGCATTGCGTAGCACGTAGGTAAGTAAGAAGTAGGTGGCTAATAATGATAAACCGCCACTCATTGCCCCTAATAGTATTAGCCGAATGCTCGCTTCTTTTGAGTATGCCTCAGTTTGCCATAATTGCAGAGGAAGCAGGGTTTGCCCATCATCTTGTATGCGAATATACACAGTAAACGTAGATTCGCCCCTAGACACCATGTTCATTTTGAAACTTTTACGGCTTAAATTTGCGTCGTTCGCTTGTTCATCCTGAGATCGAGCGCTTTGAACTATGCGGCCTTGTTCATCGAGTAAAAAGACATCAACGCGGTCAACAAATACGCTGCCAGCTATTAAGGTAAGCATACGATTGGTCGTTGAATTATTGTTTATATTAAAACGAACCCACAACACAGACAATTCCGGAATAGAGGTAAACTCGGTATGTGTTTGCCATTGAGTGAGTTGTTGCACATCAGACAGCAATAAGCTTTCACGGGTAATATGGAATTCAGCAAAAGGATTTACATTAATTGCACTTTCAAAGTAAGCGTCAACAGCTTGTGTTCCAAGCTGGGTTTGCGCAAAGCTTAGCCAACTAATGGAACTTAACAGTAAAGTAATTAATAAAATCCGCAAGCGCAAGTTTGTTATCTACCGTGGTAATAGTTAAAACTTCATTTAGCCAGAAAAAACACCAACTGGGAAGTGCTTAACGATTGACTGCCTAGACATTAGGCAGTTTATGCCTAAACGAGTATACTAAAGTGTAGAGGCGTATACAAAACCTACAGTAGAATTAGGGTAAAAAGTTTTTATAAGATGTTTATTTTCGCATTAACTGCTGCAAGAAAGCGCAATTCCTTTATCTTGCTCACTGGGCGCTAGAGCAAGATGGTGTAATTTTGGATGTTCGTCAAACGGACGTTTAGTAACTGTAATTAACCCCTCGACCATACTGAAGTCATCATTATTAGCCTTTGTAATGGCTTGTTGCATCAAATGATTACGTAGCACGAATTTAGGGTTTTTATTGAGCATTCGTTGTTGCATTAACAAAGGGTCAATACGGTGTGTTTTCAAATGTTGATTTAAGTCTTTTGCCCACAGCTCAAACGATGCCTTTTCATGAAAATGCTGACTAATAGATTGATAATCTGCGTCTTGTATACTAGTAATACTATGGCTAAGCAATCTAAAGCTTTGATGGTAATCAGCAAATTCATCTGCTAAAAGTTGCACAAAACGAATAATTAACTTGTTTAACTCATCGTGATGCGAATTAGTGCTGTATGGTAAGTCATCATTTGTGACATCAACGCCAAATCGACCTAACATTTCATTTCGGTAAGCCGCTATGAAAGTCGGCTCAAATCCGCTCAGCGCATTTTTTATTTCAGCCACAGTAAGCTGGTTACTAAATGCATGTGCAAGGGCATTTAAGTTCCACAACGCAATACTAGGCTGCTGGTTAAAGGCATAGCGGCCAGCATGATCCGATTTATTACATATATAATGAGGAATGAAGTCGTCTAAAAAGGCATACGGACCAAAATCAAAGGTAATGCCATGAATTGACATGTTATCGGTGTTCATAACCCCGTGGTTAAAGCCATAGGCTTGCCATTTTGCGACTAATACGGCAGTAGACTTACAAATTTCTGAGAGCAGAGCAAAATGAGGATTCGCATTGCTTTGCGCTTGGGTAAAGTGATGCTCAAAACAAAATTCAAATAAAGCGCCGAGTTCCTTGGTCATATTCGCATGATATAAATATTCAAAATGGCCAAAACGAATATGGCTAGGACAGGTGCGTATCATCATTGCTCCTTTTTCCATTTGTTCGCGCACAATTGGTTCATTTGAGGTAATAAGGGCGAGTGCTCGTGAGCTAGGAATACCTAAGTTATGCAGCGCTTCGCTGGCAAGATACTCTCGAATAGTACTGCGTAATACAGCACGACCGTCGGCATGACGACTATATGGCGTGGGGCCAGCGCCTTTTAAATGTAGGTCTATTAGCTGCTGTTGAGTATTTTTGACTTCGCCTAATAATAAACCACGGCCATCGCCTAAATGGGGGTTCCACTGACCAAATTGATGTCCACCATATTTTTGTGCCACGCTTTTTACTTGCAGCTCGCCGGTAGACGAGAATAGAGCCTCGAGTAGGCCATGCTCGGTATTGAATAAGTGGCTAAGGTTTAGCGACTTGGCTAAGGTCAAATTTTTAAGGGCAAGCTTAGGACCTGTCACTGGAAATGGCTTTATTTCGGTGCAAATGGCAGCAAGTTGTGTTGCGTAATGATGATACAAGATAAGTTTCCTGTTGACTAAATGCACGGTTTATTACTATTCATGCAAGTAATCTTAATAGTCTAACGGTAATTGCAATTGATACGTGTAATACTTTAGTACGTGTTTTGGGGTTTAACGGAACACAACATAATAATAACAAAAAAGGAGGGTGTTAATGGAACTAAAGTCTGTTTATGTAAAGCGTTCAAACCAAGTAGCGATGCTAAAATTTGCCTTGATTGCCAGTATGCTAACGAGTTTGTCAGCATGCGCCGAGCCTAAACTTGTGCCAAACCTGCAGGACGGCCAAGCAAAATCAGCCATTTGTGGTCAATGCCATGGCAAAAACGGCATTGCTATTATTCCAATTTATCCAAACTTAGCAGGACAAAAAAAAGGTTATATGGAATTACAACTTCATGCGTTTCGCGCTGGCCAACGTATTAATGCTGCTATGACACCTCATGCTAAAAGATTAACGGACCAAGATATTGTTGACTTGTCGGCCTACTATGCAAATATGGACCCGTCGGGGAAAAAGACAAACACCCAAGTAAAATAACACAGCAAGTTATTATTACTCGGTGTAATCCCAAAACTCTTTAGTGCGTGCAATAGTCACTTTATTCAAAAAAAGGCATAACCATGTTTACATTACATCATTTAAATAGTTCTCGCTCTCAGCGACTGGTTTGGTTATTTGAGTTGCTTCAACTCGATTACGAGATAAAAGTGTATCATCGAGACGCTTCTTCAAATTTGGCCCCTAGCAGTTTAAAAGCTATCCACCCTTTAGGTACGGCGCCGGTTATTACCCACAACAACAAAAGCATTGCTGAAAGCGGCGCTATTTGTGAGTATGTAGTGCAGCAAGCAAATGACACCAGCCTAATTCCACTCAAAGAACATGACAACTTCATTGATGTGCAATTTTGGTCACACTTTGCAGAAGGGAGCTTTATGCCACCTTTAGTGACCTCTATGGTACTCAACAAAGGTATAGAAAAAGCGAGTCCGTTTTTTGTAAAATTTATAGTGAAAAAATTTGTAGAAGCCGTACTTAATGCTTATTTTGGCTTGGCAATACAGCGCAACATGGATTTTGTAGAAAAACACCTTCAGGGCAAACAGTGGCTAGTAGGCGATGGGATTACCGTTGCCGACATTCAAATGAGCTTCCCTCTTGAAGCGATGCAAAAAGCTGGTAGGTTATCATCAACGCCTAATATGGCGGCATATGTGAAACGCTTCCAAAGTGAACCAAGTTATAAAACTGCCATGGCTAAAATGGAAGCCGCTGAAAAAGCGGCAAGTTAGCTTTATTTAGACGACAAATAATCTGATATAAGGCGGGTGAAAGGCTCGCCATACTGCAGTAATTTCTTTTCACCTACGCCCGTTACATTTAAAAAATCATCTTGGTTAATAGGCATTTTCGAGGTCATGTCGCTTAAGCTTGCGTCACTGAATATGTTGAACGCCGGCACAGCTTGTTCCACCGACAGCTGTTTGCGTAACTTTTTTAACTTGGCAAATAGTATTTTATCGATATTAGACGGTTCGTATTTGTTTTTTTGCGCAGAGCTGACTTTAAATTTAGGCACCGCTAAACGCACCAGTGTTTGACCTTGGAGTACCCCTTTTGCCGACTCATTCAATCGTAAAATACCGTACAAAGTCATATCTATTCGAATGTGTCCCTGATGAATCACTTGTTGAATAATATTATGCCAATATTGGTCTGGGTCTTTTTTACCAATGCCGTAGGTGCTCAGTTCATTGTGCTTGTTGTCGAGTATTTTATGATGTTGTTTACCCCTCAACACATCAATTACATATTGAATAGCAGTGTCGCCGTTTAAACGGTAAATACACGATAGCAACTTTTGCGCGACCACACTGCCGTCAAACATTTTGGGCGGATACTGACAAATATCGCAGTTACCGCAGGCTTCGTGGCGATGATCACCAAAATAGTTAAGCAACACCTGACGCCTGCATGTTTGTGCTTCTGCAAAAGCCTGCATTGCTTCAAATTTGTGCATTTCAATGCCAAAACGCTCTGGGGTTGCGCCATCTGCTATCCACTTTTTAATACGAGCGGCATCTTTGTCGTCAAATAAAAGAAGCGCTTCTGCTGGCATACCATCGCGTCCAGCTCGTCCCGTTTCTTGATAAAATGATTCAATACTGCGCGGTACATCGTGATGTACGACAAAGCGCACGTTTGATTTATTAATGCCCATACCAAATGCAACGGTGGCAATTACCACCTGCA
The DNA here is from genome assembly GCA_047621065.1 of Glaciecola sp. Classification (GTDB taxonomy): domain Bacteria; phylum Pseudomonadota; class Gammaproteobacteria; order Enterobacterales; family Alteromonadaceae; genus Glaciecola. The sequence continues at coordinate 7,738 of JBLHMY010000092.1, forward strand.
GGTCGTCTGCTAAAAATAGGTTTTGTATGCGTTCGCGTTCTTGCGTTTCTTTGCCGGCGTGATAAGCACCGCAGCCTATCCCTATTTTTTGTAATTTGGCGACTAAATCGTCGACCTTGGCGCGGCTGTTGCAATATACAATTCCGGAGTTGCCACGCTGTTGCTTCACAAAGTCGACAACTTGATCACCACCTTTGTATTTGGCCAGTAGGTTATAGCGAATATTAGGTCGGTCAAAGCCGCCTTTAAAGATGAAAGGATTATGCAAACCAAGCTGATGCACAATATCTGCCTGTGTCGCATGGTCGGCGGTTGCCGTTAGCGCAATAACCGGTGCATTAGGAAAGGCTTGTTTAACTTCATGTAAACGTCTGTATTCTTTACGAAAATCGTGTCCCCATTGACTAACGCAGTGGGCTTCGTCAACCGCAATAAGACTTATTTTGAGTGTTTGTAAACTGCGCAAGAAATAGTTTTGCAAGAGTCGTTCAGGCGCAACATACAAAATGTCTAATTCACCATTGTGCAGTTTTCTAGTGACTTCATTTGCTTGCTCAGGAGCAAGACTAGAATTAATATACGCAGCTTCAACCCCTTGGGCTTGGAGCTGTTGTACTTGATCTTGCATTAGTGAAATTAGTGGCGAGACGACTACGGTTAGACCTTCTAGGACAAGCGCAGGTAATTGGTAGCATATTGATTTACCGCCGCCGGTTGGGAGCAATATCAAGCTGTCGTTTCCGGCTAATACACTTTGGATAACGTCCCACTGGCCGTCACGAAAAGCATCGTAGCCAAAGCTTTTTTTCAACACTTTCAAGCAAGTGTTTTGTAGAGTATTACTGGGTGGAATATCGCTTGTGATATTCTCAGTGGCACAGCTGGTTTGGGTCAAAGTGTTGCTCAATATGAATTAATACTGCTTGGCTTCTATTATACTGATATTTGGTTTGGTAATCTAATGATCTGGAGGATAGTTTGTCGTTCATTTTAGAACATGCCTTGCAAGCTACGTAGTAATCTTTGACAATGCGTGCCTGTCCAAATTAAGACCTATTGTACACAGTCAATATGTCTCCATCCGTTATTGGAAAATATGTGAACGCTCAAACGACTGATAAAACGAAAGCAGGCATAATATTTGCCATTTGTGCTTATAGCATGTGGGGTTTTGCGCCCATTTATTTTAAGTCGCTAATGAGTATTCCCGCAGCAGACATTTTGATGCATAGGGTAGTGTGGTCACTTTTTGTGCTATCTTTATTGGTTGTTGGTTTGAAAAACATAGGTAAAGTCCGGATTGCCATAACATCGCCCAAGGTACTAAAAACCTTATTAGTTGCGGGTTTATTGTTGGCACTTAACTGGCTACTTTTTATTTGGGCCGTAAATAATGATTATTTGTTGGAAGCAA
>JBLHMY010000093.1:0-9085 GCA_047621065.1 Glaciecola sp.
ATAATGGATAATGAAAAAGCTAAAGATGGCGTTGAAATTGCTATGACCGCGCCAGTATTTATGAACGACAAAGCAAGTTCGAAGCTTATGTCATTTGTTATGCCAAAAGACTTTACTTTAGCAACCACACCTAAGCCAACTAACCCCGATGTACAAATTAGTGAGCTTAATAATTATAGGGCGGCTACCATAGAGTTTAGCGGAACGCTAAGCGACAGTAATGTAAAAGAATATAGTGAAATATTATTAGCTTGGATAGCTAAAAACGGCTACACCGCAATAAGCGCTCCGGTAAAAGCAGGCTACAACGGCCCGCTTACTATACCTATGTTTCGCCGAAACGAAGTGTTGATTGAAATTCAATAGGCGTGTATACAATTTGGTTTTGTTTAGCTTATTTTACGCTTCAATGTCATTAAATAATTGCATAAATGACGGTTGAGTATTTATTTTAAGGGGCATGCGCAGCTTACGGGCAATTTCAGTAGATGAAATGAGTCCGCGTATTTCATGTGCTTTGTGGTCAATCACCAAACAATGTTGCTGACCATTATGCTGCAAAGTTCGAATAACATCGCCCACGCTGGCTAGGCTTAATTGCTGGTAATCAAAAGATTTTAATTTTGCCTTTGGCGTCATGAAATCTGTTACGAGCAGTTCTTCTCGGGTTATTCCGTTGTTCGCTTTTTTGAGAATTTGTTGCTCACTTAAGTCGTTATAACCAACAACACCTATAAACTTCTTTTCTTTATCTAGCACTAACTTCATGCGTACCTGCGCTTTTTTCATAAGCTCTTCAAGCTGTATAGCTTGCACTGAGTGGTCTATGATTAATGGTCGGTACATCTTAAAGTCGGTAAATATAAGCAAAGCTGATGATTCCATAGAAAGTGCTTCGTTATCCTCGGGCCATACGAGTTGGTCTAAGCTTTCTGTTTCATATAGATCAAGGTTTTTCATACGCCTATTCCTTTAAAAATCTTATAAACAATACTATAGTTTATTTCTACAAAAGATCCATAAAACTCAATATAGGCCATTGCATCAAATAGTTATAATGTTTATTCTTAGATGATTAACAATAAAAATTAAAGGTTACTATGAATTTTGCAGAATTTGCGGCGTCTCGTAAAAGCGTTCGAGGTTTCTCAAACAAACCGGTTACTAAAGCGCTTGTTGACTCCATAATTAATACCGCCAAATGGGCACCTTCGTCCTACAATACACAAACATGGCGCATACATGCCGTTACCGGCGAGGTGCTTGACAAAATACGTGAAGGTAACACCAAAAATACCCTTGCGGGCAAGCCTCACGTGCGCGATTTTCCTTATAAAGAAGACTATGAAGGTATTCACCGCAGACGACAAATAGATGTGGCCATTCAACTTTTTGAAGTAATGGGCATAGCTCGAGAAGACAAAGAAAAGCGCATGGAATGGATGATGCGAGGATTTCGTCAGTTTGATGCGCCAGTATCACTTGTACTGACCTACGATAAATCTTTAGAACCGGCAGGCATAACTCAGTTTGGTTTAGGCTCTTTGGCTTATGGCATTGTTTTGGCGGCGTGGGATCTTGGCTTGGGCTGCGTAATTAACGGTCAGGGCATAATGCAGTCGGACGTTGTGCATGAACATGCACAAATACCCAACGATGAAGCTATTATGATTTGTATTGCGCTGGGCTACCCAGATGAAAATTTTGACGCGAATAATGTGCGTTCAGTGCGCGCCAACAATGAAGACTTTGTTACTTACCACGGCTTTTAAATAGCCCCGCACTAAAACAAGCGCTACAGCGCCCGTGAAATAAAGTAAAAAGCATTAACTGCGTAAAATTAATGTTTGGTGTTTAACAATAAAGAATAGGTATAGCGCTTGTTTTCTAATAAATATTCTTTATGTGTACTGGGGCTCCATGAGTCATCGCCACCCACGCCCATATGCTGATGATCGATATGTACATGTATTACATTGTCTGCCACCAACTCATGGGTATGTTTAGCACCCGTGAGCATAGCTTGAGAATAGGTGCTTGCTGTAAATGAAAACGCTCCGTGCACCTGCAAATGACCAATATGTAAGGTGTGGCAATCGCTTCGCAAACCGTTGTCTGTTGGAAATATATAAGGAGTATGAAGCGCGCTAATGGGCTGCTTATAGTGACCAAAGCGAGCAGCGGCTTTGCGATCAGGATAGTTTTCAAATGGCCCCAAGCCTGTCCAGTTAACCTGTGTACTATCTTGTTTCGCTAGGGTTAAACTCAGGCCTACTCGTGGCAGGGGTGGCAAGGTTTCATTTAGTGCTATCTCAACATCAATTTTTATTTCGCCTGCGTTATTAATGCTATATAGCCACTTTGTTTTGGCCTGTATGAAGCCATCAAACTTATAGTCGAATAAACAGCTAACACGAACATAGTCGCTAGATTGCACTAGCGTTAATTGGCGACATTGTCGTTGCCAATTGCCAATGCCAGCAGCAAGCCAGCGTGATTGCCATGTACTTGGGTCAATATTGTCGACCTCGCTTACGCCAATATCGTTGTCAAGTGGTGCTCGGTAAAAATTATCCACAAGTGGGCTTTGTATAACGACTTTGTGGGCATGCTGCCATTGTTCAATTAGCCCTGATTGACGACCCAAAGTAATATTAAAATTTGTGCCTGTAATAGTCACATTTTCTGCATTTTCAATAACGGTGAGTGACATGGGCTCAAAGGCTTCAATCACATCAGTAGCGCATAAACTTTGCCGATTCGCCAGTGTAAACTGCTCGGTTGCCATAACATGATTGGCTAGGGCAAAACTGCAGTCATTAATAAGCACCACGTCTATATTTAGATGATACAGCGCGCCTTGTTCAAACACGGTATTAGAGATTAGCTTAATAACACAAGCGCTTTGGGGAGCAACGTTTAGCGTTACTGCGCCTTGTTCAACTTCAACACCATTTTGTAGTAAACGCCACACTAACTTTTCGTTATTGGTGTGTCTAAATACATAATCACTAAAAACGGTCAGTGAATAAGCATTGGTGTGGGTCCTATTGTCACTGGTATTGTTAATGCTGGAGTCTAGCGGTGCCAGCGTAAACTGCAGGTGCTGTTGGCAATACTTTGCTTCAAACAAACTAGGGTGGGGCGTTCTGTCTGGAAACAGCAGGCCATTAATACAAAACTGTCTATCGTTAATTTCATCGCCAAAGTCGCCGCCATAGGCCCAGTATGGGGTGCCATTTTCATCTGTTTTGGTGAGTCCTTGGTCTACCCAATCCCAAATAAACCCGCCCTGCAGGCGAGGATATTGTTTAAAAGCTTGCCAGTAATCATCAAAATTACCCAAGCTGTTACCCATAGCATGTGCATATTCACACAGAATAAGCGGGCGTGTTTCGCCTGGCATACTTACCCACTTTTTAATTGAAAACTTTGGCACGGCCTCATCTTCTAGGTCGCTGTCAACGCGACAATACATTGGGCAAATAATGTCGGTTGCAGAAGTGGCAGAGCCGCCGCCTTCATATTGCACAGGTCTTGAAGGATCGAAGCTTTTCGACCAACTATACATGGCGTCATGATTTGCGCCATAGCCACACTCGTTTCCTAATGACCAAATAATAATACAAGGATGGTTTTTATCGCGCTCTACCATTTGAGTATAGCGCGACATAAAGGCACCAGCCCACTGTGGATCGGCTGCTAGTTTGCCCATTGGGAACATGCCGTGAGTTTCAATGTTTGCTTCGTCTACCACATACAAACCCAATTCGTCACATAGTTCATACCAGCGCGGATTATTCGGATAATGAGCCGTTCTTACCGAGTTGAAGTTGTTTTGTTTCATTAACTTTATGTCTTGAATCATGTCGGCTTCGGCTATTACATGGCCATTTTCAGGGTGATGTTCATGGCGGTTAACACCCCTTATTAGTAATGGTTTGCCATTTAGGCATAATTGCCCTGTTATAATTTCTACCTTTCTAAAGCCTATGTTATAAGCTTCTGCCACCACAACCTTGTTATCATTGTTTAAAAGGCTAATAACGCAGCGATATAAATGCGGTGTTTCCGCTGACCATTTCTGTGGGTTTTCAATGCCAATAGTATGGAATATAGTATCGTGCGAGCCGCCTTTTTCATCTATGCGCTTGTTGTTGGTACTTTGTATTTTTGGTTCGCAAATGGCTTGGGTGCCATCAAACACCTGTATGCTAATTTTATAATGTTCAGGTGCATCAATAATTGTTTTAACGCTTAGTTCAGCATCGCGGTAACACTTGTCTAAATGTGCAGTAATAAATACATCACGAATGTGAGCTTGGGGCTTGCTGATTAATACTACATCGCGAAATATACCGCTTAGCCACCACATGTCTTGGTCTTCTAGGTAACTGCCATCGCTCCAGCGTATTACCATTACGGCAAGGCTATTTTTACCTGCCACTAAAAACGGCGATAAATCGAATTCGCTGGGTAGGCGGCTGTCTTGGGAATAACCTATCCATTGTCCATTGCACCACAGGTGAAATGCAGAGTTTACACCTTCAAAAACAATATGATTGCGCTGGGCTAATTGCGCTGGGCTAATAGTGAAATTCGTGCGGTAACAGCCTGTGGGGTTGTCGTTAGGCACAAACGGTGGATTAACCGCAAAGGGATACTTTACATTGCAGTAAATAGGTTTATCAAAACCTTTTAACTGCCAATTTGAAGGTACGTCAATGCTGGCCCAATCATCAGCTAATTGTTTGCTAAGCAGCGATTCGTCAACCTGCTCAGGACGGTCAAACAACTTAAAAGCCCATTGTCCATTTAAGCATGTTTTTTGCGCGTGCTGCTTATTCAATGCATCGGCATTTGTTTTATACGCGTTAAGCGGGCTGTGTGCCTTTACCTGATTAATTTGCACCGACAATTGTGTTTCCCAGTCGCGGCGCTCAATAATGTGTTGAAGTGAAGGCATAAGTTTCCCAAGTTGAAAATAAGCGCAATGTTTTTAATTACAAACACCAGTGCTAAGCTATTTATATTATTAATATGTAATAATCGCAATATAGCGGCTCGCTAGCAATTAGTTTATGCACAAAAGCATTAATAATTTATATATTCTTACTATAATATTTATTCAAAAGCCACCAACAAGCTTATAATTAGGCGCTAATACTGCTTTTGTTTAAGGCTGGTATTGATAAAGAAAGTCCAGCACTGTCAAAAACTTATTGGAACTGCTGTAAGCAATCTTTATTAGTACAGTGTGTTATTTGAAACCTATTTATGCGTCGCTCATTACCTTGTATCAACGTAATACATTGTTGATGAAAAATAACGCAATTGACGGTAAAGCAACGATTATCGGTGTTCAAATAGAAAATAAAAAAAGTAACGTGATAATCAACTATGTAGGTCATATTGCTGTTATTTCCATTAAACCTTGCAGTTCATGATTGATGCGTTATTATTACGCGCGTCACAATAAGCAAGACAATAGGGCTGATATGATGTGTATTACCCTTTAAAATCACCACACAATAAACAGCGTTTAGTTTTAAGGTACTTTTGATTAAGACGATTTTTCAACTCATTCTTGTTCTTTGCATACTGACAGCGCAAGTTGGCAGTGCATTTGCTGCGCCTGAATTACCATGTGCACAAATGGGCGGTGGACATATGACTGAAATGAATATAACGCAAACCAATACAACGGCTCACGCTGCTATGATGTCTTCTATGCAAGCCAATGCAGATTTTATGTCTGTTGATTGTTGTGACCATGAATGTGGCTGCTCTATGGGCCTGATAAGCCTTGCGATGGCAGTGAACGTAAGTTCTTTTAAGCACCTAATTCGTAATCCACTGCGCATTAGCAGCAATAGCCTAGGCAATATTAATATTGTGCTGCCACAGCCACAACGCCCACCTAAACGCTAAATCTCTGTAGCAGTCTAGTGCTGCCTTAACTTTATAATGTAAATACAAATGTGCTCAATATATTATTTATATGCGCGTTTTATTTATCTTTTACTATCTTATGCTAGCCGTTTTTCATGGCCTTAGCCTAAAACCAGAGATTTGTATCATGAGTTATTCAACTATGCGTAGGTCGCTTTTGACTAAATTGCATGTGCGTTTTGTTATGCCTACGGCACATAAACGCATATTTTCACCAAGTTTGCAGGGACTTGCTGGCGTTGCCATAAGTATGTGTGTGGCCGGTAGTGTTGGGGCAACTCAACCATTACTAATGGCGCAAAACGAGGTGTTTTATCTCAATAAGGCAATAGCGTTGGCGCATGAGCGCGATCCTTGGCTGGCCAGCAGTAGATACAAAGAACGCGCTATGATGGCGCAAAGTGAAGCATCGCTGGCTTTGCCCGACCCGGTAGTGTCGTTGTCTATTGCAAATGTGCCTACAGATGGCTTTAGCTTTAATCAAGAGCCTATGACCCAGCTTAAGGCAGGGATAACACAAATGCTGCCCCGTGGTAATTCACGACACATTCAAAGTCAGTATCAAGAAGCTTTAGCATTAGAGCAGCCACTTTTAAGAATGCAAAGAATAGCCAAGTCTACGGTTATGGTAACGGCACTGTGGCTAGAGGCATACAAAGCAAAGGCTAAAATAATTTTGATTGAAGAAAATCAAGTCTTGCTTAGCCAGTTAGGCGATATTGCAAAGGCCAATTATGCCTCGGCAATAGGTAATACCCGACAGCAAGATGTGATTAGCGCCAACCTTGAAGTGAGTAAAATTAAAGACCGGTTAATTCAACTCAAGGCGCGAAAAGTTGTCTCTATTGAACAATTAAATGAATGGCTGCAGGTAGATCATATTGAGCAATCACGCCATAAGCAGGCAATTCCAGCGCTATCAAATAGCGGCTTTGCTGCTGCTATTTCGCTACCTACTGAGCTGCCTGTACTGGCGCCTTTCACAGCCGCTGTATTGGGTGCGCTCAACGGTAATAATCGCCAAACGCTGGCTAAAATGCTAAGCGTTCATCCTACTATTCAGGCAATAGATCAGCGCATAAGCGCAAGCACAAACGCAATTGATTTAGCCAAGCAAAAATACAACCCACAGTGGGGTTTAAGTGCAAGTTATGGTTATAGAGACAACGACCAGTTAGGCCGTAGCCGCGCCAATTTTTTATCAGTAGGTATAAGTTTTGATGTTCCGTTATACACCAGTCAAAAACAAGACAAAGAAGTGTCGGCCAGTGTTTATAATTCGGAGTCTATAAAAACCGACAAACGATTAGCGCTGCGCCAGTTAATTTCTCAACTGTCTGCTACCTATACCTTACATAAACAATTACAAGAAAGGTTAAGCCTGTATAAAACCCAAATATTGCCCCAAACCATAGAGCAGTCTGAAACAGTGTTAAACGCATTTACTAACAACGATGGAAATTTTAATGAGGTCTTACAAGCCCAAATTACGCAATTAAATGCACAGTTAAGTCTTCTAGATATACAAGTAGAGCAGCATATAGTGCACAGCCAACTTACTTATTACATGACTACTTCCGCTAATTACACCATGCATAAGGCGCTATAAAATGAATACCAAAACAACATTTATTAGCGCTCTATTAGGCTTGTTAGTAGGAGTTTTAGCGACCATCTTGTATTTTAATGTAGCGAAAATACAAAGCAATGATCAAAGTGGTAACAGCGCCCACAGCCCACAGCCACTGTATTGGGTTGCTCCTATGGATGCTAATTTTAAACGTGACAAACCGGGTAAATCACCAATGGGCATGGATTTGGTGCCCGTGTATGCGAGCAATCAACAAAGTGATTCTCCCGGCACTATTAGTATCAATCCTCATGTTATTAACAACCTAGGTGTACGCACAGGCAAAGCTCAAATAATGTCTATTAGCGAGCCAATTACCGCATTAGGTTTTGTTGAATATAATCAAGACGCCATGGTCCACATTCACCCAAGGGTTGAGGGCTGGGTTGAATCGTTATATGTAAAGGCACAGGGTGATTATGTTGAAAAGGGTGAGCCTTTATATGCCTTATATTCACCCGAGTTGGTGAATGCCCAAGAAGAGTATTTATTAGCACTCACCCGAAGTAATAAAAGCTTAGTTGTAGCGGCTAAGTCACGCCTTAGCGCATTACAAATGCCAATACGTGCAATTAATGAATTAACCAAAACGCGCAAAATACAGCAGCAAGTGATGTTTTATGCGCCACAAACAGGTTTTATTGATAACTTAAATATTCGCGAAGGCTTTTTTGTGACTCCTAGCAAAACGCTGATGTCTATAGGTGCCTTAGACGAGGTATGGGTAAATACAGAAGTAATGGCAAGGCAGTCCAATATAGTGCAACTAGATATGCCGGTAAGCATTAGCCTTGAATATTTACCCCACGAAAGTTTTAGTGGAAAAATTGATTATATTTATCCAACACTAAACCCAAGCACGCGTACTTTGCGCGCCAGAGTGAGAGTAGCAAACCCTAATTACTTACTTAAACCCAATATGTACGCAAAAGTAACTATTGATACTACAGTGTATCAAGCCCAAAACGATTTGCTTGTCGTTCCTGTTCAAGCGGTTATTCGTACCGGTAAACAAAACCGTGTGGTGCTTGCCTTAGGTGAAGGGAAGTTCAAATCTGTTGAAGTAACACTGGGGCAGGTTTTTTCTCAGTATATTGAAATTACACAGGGACTAGAGGAGTTTGATGAAGTAGTGGTGTCAGCTCAATTTCTACTTGATTCACAAAGTAGTGTGAATTCTGACTTTATGCGCCTTGGATCAGCTCAAGCACAAGCAGACGTAATAAATAAAGAAATGTCTATGCAGATGGACATGTCGCAAAGCGTATGGACCCACGCAACAATAATTGAAGTTATGCGCGATGAACGAAAACTTACCTTAGAGCACGGTGAATTAAGTGAATGGGGCATGCCCAGTATGACTATGGACTTTATGATAGTGGGTAATATAGATATGTCGGCTTTACGCGAAAACATGAAAGTTCACGTTGAGATTGTTAAAACTGATATGCCTATGTTTACCGTAAATGCCATTCATGTAATGAGTGAAATAAAGCTAGGTGC
>JBLHMY010000094.1:0-9050 GCA_047621065.1 Glaciecola sp.
CCTTTAGCGCCAAAGATTGTACGTAAGACTCATCAGTATTACTTAAACCACTGGGACAGTGATATTGGGTTGTATTTGCTTGATATTTTGCATAATAATCATAAAAACCTGAAGCAGACTCCATAGTAATAGAGGGTAAAGCGCTCTTTCCTAAAATACTTACTGTATATTCAGGGCCTGTGATAAATGCTTCTATAAGCACCTGAGTATCATATTCAAAAGCGGTATTTATGGCGCTTAGTAGTTCTTGCTCGTTGGTAGCTTTCGCCATCCCTAAGCTTGAACCTTCTAAACTAGGTTTTACCATAACCGCATTGCCTAGTGTAGATATAATTTGGCTAGCGCTGGACGCGTTAAAATCGTTTTTGGATACCACTATGTAGTCGGCCGTTGGCAGATTACGGGCGTGCCAAATGAGTTTACTAAGTACTTTGTCTATTGATAATGCAGAACCCGTTACACCCGAACCGGTGTAAGGCAAACCGAATTGCTCTAACGCACCTTGAATAGACCCATCTTCACCGCCTCTGCCATGCAGAGCGATAAAAACTCTGTCAAATTTCTCATTAACTAACTCACATAAATTGCGATGCTTGGGGTCAAATGCTTGCGCATTAATTCCGTAGTCGTTAAGAGCCGTTAAGATAGCCTGTCCAGATGCTAAACTAACTTCTCGTTCGGCAGAATTTCCGCCCAGTAATACGGCAACCTTACCAAAGGTTTCTGGACTAATTGTTATAGGTGCGACTATGGGTTTGGTGTGAGAAGTTGTCATAGTCAATTTCTATTGTCCATTAGCGCATGGAGCTTACACTCATGCTCAGCCAAAGAAGCTGCAATAATACTAATATTGCCCGCGCCTTGTAAAAACACCACATCAGCATCGTTAACTACGTCGTTGAGAACCGCATAAACCTGCTGTGACTCACCCACATAAATAGGGTCTATTTTACCTCTTTGCCTAATTGAGCGACACAGTGAACGACTATCAATGCCATCAATTGGATCTTCACTTGCGCTATACACGTCGAGTAATAACAACACATCGACTTTCGATAACACCGCAACAAAATCTTCGTATAAATCACGTGTTCGCGTATATCTATGGGGTTGATAAACCATTACCAAGCGTTTGTTTGGCCAATTGCTTCTTGCCGCCGCTATTGTCATATCAACTTCTGTTGGATGATGTCCGTAATCGTCTACCAAAGTAATGTTTCGGGTTTGCTGCTGATGACGCGTTAACTCACTTTGCTGTTTAGCAGAACGTTTAGTGTCGTTGGACGCAATAAAAGGCATGTCAAATTCGCCAAGTATCTGAAAGCGCCTACCAATGCCTTCAAAAGACGCTAGGGCAGCAAGAATATCGGCATCACTTATGCCTTCTTCAGTGGCAATTGCTATTGCAGCGGTCGCATTTAGCACGTTATGAATACCGGTTATATTTAAGTCGACCTGTAAAGTCGTATGTTGTTTCCGCAATACTTCAAAACGACTCTTATTCACGCCGTATGTAATATTATAGGCCACATAGTCATTGTCTTCATTAATGCCATAGGTGATGTATTTTCTTTCAATTTTAGGAATAAGCTCTTGAATAACGGCATCGTCTGCGCATAAAACTGCTAATCCATAAAAAGGTAAGTTATGTAAAAATTCCACATATGCGGCTTTCATTTTGCCGAAATCACCGTCGTAGGCATCAAGGTGATCGGCTTCTATGTTGGTTACAACACTCACCGTGGGCTGCAAATGCAAAAAGGATGCATCGCTTTCATCGGCCTCGGCAATTAAGTATTTGCTTTCGCCTAATTTTGCGTTTGTGCCTGCGCTATTTAATAAACCACCAATAACAAAGGTCGGATCTAAATTTGCCTGCGAAAAAATAGTTGCAATAAGGCTTGTTGTGGTAGTTTTTCCGTGGGTGCCTGCTATTGCGATACCGTAACGAAAACGCATTAGCTCTGCCAACATTTGCGCGCGACGAATAACCGGAATTCTATTATTGGTGGCTTTTACTATTTCAGGGTTAGCCGTGTCAATCGCACTTGACACCACCACTACATCAACCTCTTGTAAATTTTCGGCGCTGTGGCCTATCAATACACTCGCACCCATATCTTGCAAACGTGCTGTCATTTTACTATTGGCAATATCAGAGCCACTTACTTTATAGCCTAAGTTAAGCATTACCTCGGCAATTCCGCCCATACCAGCGCCACCTATTCCAACAAAGTAAATGTGTTCTACAGCCCGCATTTTATATACCGATGCGTTAGAAGGCGATTTCATCGCCGATGTTATAGCCGAAGTAATAGATGATTTCATTGTCCGCGTCTCTGATTATTATGGTTACTATTTTTAGAGGTCAGTTTAGTCTTCACCGCTTTTTCAATAAACATAGCCACTTCGGTCGTGGCATTGGGGTGAGAACAGGACTTCGCTTTTGATGCGATTTCTTGACGTTTTTGTGCACTATTGCATAAGTCGTTCAAAATGCTTAGTAGTGATGCTTCTAATTGAGACTGAGGCAATAACACAGCTGCACCTTGGTCACTTAAATACTTAGCATTTGCTGTTTGATGATCATCTACCGCAATAGGTAAAGGCACAAAAATAGCCACTGTGCCTGAGCCTGCGACTTCGGCAACTGTTAACGCACCGGCTCTGCAAATAATAATATCTGACCAATGAAATGCATTCTCCATATTGTCAATAAATTCAATTACCTCAACACCCGGCATGTCTTGGTAAGCTTTTTGGACTTGTATATGCTTATTTTTACCTGACTGATGCTTTACATTTATTGAAACGTCACGAGCAAGAGTTGACAGTAACGTTGGTACAATTTGGTTAAGAGCTAAGGCACCTAAACTGCCCCCTACAATAAGGATGTTTACGCTTGGGCTATGCTCTGCCCTGCTGAGCTGACGCTGTGTTGATGCAACATCAAAAAAGCCTTGACGAATAGGGTTGCCAACATAGTTAAGATTTACTGGTAACCGCTTTTTATTGCCTAAGTGCTGAATACTGGCTAAATCAAAGCCGGTAAGCGTATAAGTTGCCAGCTTGGCTAAATATCTGTTGGTCATACCAAATACCGCATTTTGCTCATGCACTACTAAAGGAATATTAAGTAACCAAGCCGCTAAGCCGCCAGGACCACTAGCATAACCCCCCATTCCTAAAACTACGCAAGGCTTAAGCTTACGCAACAATATGATTGATTGGAAAAGCGCGGCTAGTAATTTAAACGGCACCCATAACTTTGTCATGACAGACTTGCCGCGCAAGCCACCTATTGTAATAAAATGAATACCAAAGCCATGCTTTGGTACGAGCTGTGCTTCCATTTTATCTGCGGTGCCTATCCATTCAATATTCCAGTCTTTTTCACGCATAAAGTTAGCCACCGCCAAGCCAGGAAAAACATGTCCCCCGGTGCCACCAGCCATTATAACCAACACATTTTTATTCATCATCGGATCGCTCAGCCGGAGCTTTTTTAGATGACGATGATCGTGGGTTACGGGCAATGGCTTGAACGCCATCAACACGTAATTCAAAGTCTATACGAATCAGTATTGCCACCGCAATGCTCATAATAATTAAAGACGACCCACCATAACTGACCAACGGCAAAGTAAGGCCTTTGGTTGGTAACAAACCTGAACTAGCACCAATATTTACAGCTGTTTGAAGGCAAATCCAAATACCAATTCCATACGCCGTAAATGCCTCAAATGGACGTTGGGTCGACAATGCTAAATTACCTATTTGCAAGCCTTTAACGATTAAGGTGAACATTAGCACCAATACCACTAACACCCCGATGTAACCGAATTCTTCGGCCAAAATAGCCATAATAAAGTCGGTATGAGCTTCGGGTAAAAACTCCAGTTTTTGTAGGCTATTGCCCAGTCCTTCGCCAAACCAAGATCCTCGTCCATAGGCCATAAGCGATTGTGTTAGCTGATAACCCGTGCCGAAAGGATCGGCCCATGGATCTAAAAAACCGGTTATACGGTTACGCCTATAATCTGAAACAACAATTAGCATCACAAATGCAGCAACGCCCGAAAAAATAACTGCAAAAAATTGCCACAGTCGCGCGCCTGCCAAAAACAACATTGCCAAGGTGGTGGCAAACATCACCACAACAGTACCCAAATCGGGCTGCATAAGCAGTAGCGCTGCAAATAGGAAAAAGACAAATAACGGTTTAAAAAAGCCCTTTAGATTTTCTTGAACTTGCTCGTATCTACGCACTAGATAGCCGGCTAAATACAAAAAGAAAAACAATTTTGCTGGCTCTGCTGGCTGCACCGTAATGGGGCCTACAACTATCCACCGGGTGCTGCCGTATACCGCTTTTCCATTAACTATAACAATAACAAGCAGCGCCAGTGCTAAGATCAAAAGGTAAGGGTTTACTACTCGCCAAAATTGCATAGGAATGTTTAAGGTAATTAGGCCGATAATTATAGCCAATAAAACATAAATAGCATGGCGAATTGCAAAATGATAAGGATTGCCATACAAACGCTCAGCAATGGGCATTGACGCCGAAGTCACAATAATAAAACCAATTGTGTATAAGGCAATGCACACCAACACCAACACCAAACTGTAAGGGCGTTGATTAGCTTGATCGTGACGATTTGAAAATATTTCGCTAAGGCTAAGTTGTTTCATCATGCTGCCACCTGAGCATTAACAGCCTGGCAAAACAGCTGACCTCGTTCTTGGTAATTAGCAAACATATCAATACTGGCGCAAGCGGGTGACAACATAACACCAATATACGGAGTGCTTACTTCATTATTAGTGTTTTGCAATGACGCATTAATTGATAAATCTGAGTTTTGGTTAGCACTGTTGATTGCATAGCTACTGGCATAGCCGCTTGCTAAGTCAACCGCTTCTTCAATTGAAGTTGCATAGGTAAAGGGTGTATCAAAATGGGTAAATAAATGCGCATCTTTGCCTATTAATATGAGTCTATCTACATGTTTTGAAATTACGTGGCTAAGCGCTTGAGTATCGGCACCTTTCGCATCGCCGCCGGCAATAAGAACAATATAATTAACCTGCTGCGATAGACTCTCTACAGCGGCAATACATGCACCTGGATTAGTCGCTTTAGAATCGTTAATCCACACTGTTGTAGCATCTTTGTATACGGTTTCAAACCTATGTGGCAAACCTTTGTATTCGCGCAGCGAGGCAACTACAAGGGGTATATCCATGTTCAATATTTGTGCGCACGCCAATACTACCTGCATGTTTAATAGCTGAAACTGACTCACCTTAGGAAAAAACCTAGCATTAAGCAGCAATTGTTCTGCGCGGTATATGCCTTGATCTGTTTGGTAAAAGCTATTGTGTGATTTGGCGCTATCTTTGCTCATACCCACACTTATAGTATTTTTATACTGCTCAGGATAAGTCGCACTATCGTCACGGTTAAATACAACATCATGCGCATTTACATATATTTGTTGCTTTGCTTGCGTATATGCCGCCATGTTTTCATGACGGTCTAGGTGATCTGAAGTTACATTTAAAATGCAGGCAATATTAGGGCGCAAACTATAAGTCGACTCTAATTGAAAACTAGATAATTCCAACACAATTAAGTCAATGTGTTGTTTCATCATTTTGTTATTGTGCTGATAATTGTTAGCGTCATTTTCGGGGTCAAGGAGCGACAATGCAGAAGTACCAAAATTGCCGCCAAGAACCACATTCAAGCCCTGTTTAATGAAGGCTTTGGTCAGCATATCTACTACCGTGCTTTTGCCGTTTGAACCGGTAACTGCTATAACTGTAGTTGGCTTTCGCGCTTGCAAGTACGCTGCCTCATTATTAGTAACGTTGAGCTCACGAGCAAACAATTCAATATCACCCACCACATATTGCTTGTCGCCTTTATGGCGTACATAAGCTTGTATAAATGATTGTTTAAGATTAACGCCAGGACTTACCACGACTAGATCAAATTCACTCAGGTCAACGGTATTGGTTAAAGTACAAAAAGAAAGATGCTGGCGAGCTATATTTTCCCGCTGCAAAATAGCATCAAAAACACAGATCTTCGCGCCTTTATTCAGCAAAAACTCAACGCACGCTTTACCCGTTACACCATAGCCAATGATAGCAATAGACTGATTAGTGTAGGTGTGAGGCTGTGCAATAAAAGTCATTATTTATCTCAACTTAAGCGTGGCTAAGCCAACTAACACAAGAATAAGCGAAATAATCCAAAACCTTACGATAACTCGCGGTTCAGGCCACCCTTTTAATTCGTAATGATGGTGAAGAGGCGCCATTCTAAAAATACGCTTACCGCGTGTTTTGAAGCTCCACACTTGCAAAATAACCGAGAGGGTTTCGGCAACAAATATACCGCCCATAATAAACAGCACTATTTCTTGCCTGACTAATACAGCAAGAACGCCTAAGGTAGCGCCTAGGGATAATGAACCAACATCACCCATAAATACTTGCGCGGGGTAAGTGTTGAACCATAAAAATCCAAGGCCGGCGCCTACTATAGCGGTGCACACGATAACCAACTCACTGGTCATTGGAATAAACGGGATGTTCAAGTAGTTCGAAAAATTAACATTCCCGGTGGTATAAGCGAATATCGCAAACGCCCCCGCGACTAAAATAACCGGCACTATTGCAAGGCCGTCTAGTCCATCGGTTAAGTTAACCGCGTTACTAGTACCGACAATGACAAAGTAACTCAATATTAGATAAAAAATACCAAGTTGAGGCAATACATCTTTAAAAAAGGGCACAATAAACGCGGTTTCAGCGGCCATCGTGGTGGTTGCATATAAATAAAACGCGACACCAATGGCGATTACCGATTGCCAAAAATACTTCCACCTAGCAATAAGACCGTTTGGATCTTTGCGTACCACTTTGCGATAGTCATCTACAAAGCCAAGGATTCCAAAACTCACTACTACAAAAAGTGTTACCAACACATACTTGTTGGTCAAATCGGCCCATAACAAACAACTGGTTATTATAGCGGCTAATATTAGCACTCCACCCATTGTGGGCGTTCCCGATTTAGATAAATGACTTTGCGGGCCATCGTCACGCACCGTTTGTCCAATTTGCATGCGCTGAAGCCATCTAATCATTTTGGGCCCAATTAAAATGGCAATAAGTAACGCGGTAAGTGTGCTTAAGATTGCTCTTAATGTAATATAGCTAATTACATTAAAGCCACTTTCATATTGAGTGAGCCATTCGGCCAGCCAGAACAACATTAAACAGGCTCCTTCTTGTTTGATAATAAATTGTTGTCGCCTTGAATAAAATCGAACGCCATCAGGGCTTCAACTACTTGTTCCATCCGAGCACTTCGCGAACCCTTGACTAAGATAGTCACAGGTATGTTTTGTTCCGCATAAACCAAGGTATTTTTTACACCGTTAACATTTCTATCATCGCTGGCCAATTTCTGCTTACAATAGCCAATAAAAGGACCTATAAGCTTAATTAGCGCTTCAAATGATGACTGCGTGTTTTCACACGCAACACCTTTATCTTGCATAACCGAACTAGCATAAACACTTAATGGCCCGCAGCTTATAAGCGCATCAATATTAAGCGCCAAGGCATATTCACCTATTTGTTCGTGATACATACTGGCTTGATCGCCTAGTTCCCCCATATCACCAAACACAAATACTCTAAAGCCATCAAAGTTGGCGAGTAAATCAATTGCAGCTTTTACAGAACCTACGTTTGCGTTGTAGGTATCATCAAGTACTTTAATATTGGGGGTTAGCTGTTTAACCGCTAATCTGCCAGCAACGCTTTGCATATTGAACAATCCTTGTTGAACATTCGCTAAGTTGGCCCCTACACTTATTGATAAGGCTGCAGAAAGCACCGCGTTACCCACATTATGAACACCCGGCACTCGAAGTTTAATTGCCGCTGTCCCAATAGGTGTCATTAGCTCAAATTCAGCACACCCTTGTGAATTAATAGAGACCTTATTGGCACGAAAATCACCTTTATTAGATTCGTAAGAAAAAGTAAGTATTTGTTGTGTACCCGATTTACCCTGCCAAAACTCGAAAAATTGACTGTCATGATTAAGAATAGCAACGGCTTGGGGCGGCAAACCTTTTATGATTTCACTTTTTGCCCGAGCAACGCCAAACAAGCTACCAAAACCTTCAATATGAGCAGGAGCGGCATTAATAATAGTAGCAACATCTGGCTTAACTAAACCACAGGTGTAATCAATTTCACCTTGATGATTAGCGCCCATTTCAATGACTGCATAATCATGGCTTTCGTCAAGGTTGAGTAAGGTAAGCGGCACTCCAATATCGTTATTAAAGTTGCCCTTAGTAGCTAACACTTTACCGCGAGTGCTTAAAATAGCGTTAACCATCTCTTTAACAGTTGTTTTACCGCTAGACCCTGTAATTGCGATAGTTTTAAGTGAAAGTTTTTCTTTAACCGCGGCCCCTAGCAGCCCTAAAGCAATACGTGTATCTGACACTAGCAAAGAAGGTATACTGTAAGTATTTTCAGACTCACTAACAATTACAGCCGCCGCACCTTTTGCTATGGCAATATTAATGTAATGGTGACCGTTAAAATTGGGTCCTACTAACGCAATAAATAAGTCGCCTTGAGCGATGGACCGCGAGTCGGTACTTACACCTTCTATAACAATACTTGCAGCCGATTTAGGCATAACACCCTGCTGATACGTAGCACCTGTGTTTTGCATAACCCAAGTTAACGAGACCGGTATCATTGCTGACCCCGCGCATGCTGTGCATTGACCGCCTCAGGATTGGCAACATTACTGTTGGTGAGCATCCTTACTACATCCCTTTCATTGTATGCCATTCTTATGCCATTGATTTCTATGTAATCTTCATGCCCTTTGCCTGCTACTAATATCATGTCGCTAGCATTACTTGTTTGCCAAGCGCAGGTTATTGCCCTTTCACGATCCAGCTCAATATTAAGTGTTTGATGGCTATTAAGGGAACGCA
>JBLHMY010000095.1:0-9019 GCA_047621065.1 Glaciecola sp.
TCGCTCCTGCAAATGGGTCCGAAGGACTTCCATCTGAATTTGTAGCGTCTACTAATTGGTCGTCAACTGCTGTAGCTACGTACCATTCATTAACCGCCAATGGGTCGTTATCTTTCAAAAAGAAGTAAGTCATTACGTGGCTATCGCCTAATGAATCATAAACTGTTACCGATGTAGCGGCGTTATAGGTTAAGGGGTCTGTCGGGTCAAAATCGCCGGGCACTTTAGCTGCGTCTCCTGCGGGTAAGTTAAAACGAACGTCTACTTCAGTGGTTTTTTGTGGCGATCCTGACGAATCTGGAATTCTAACAGGTTCGGTTGTGCTAAGTGCTACCGAGGCCGATGTGCCGTCGGGATTAACCGGGAAGCCTAATAGATTGTCACCACTAGAATTAACCACAAAATTGTCTGCATCTAATTTAAATTGACCCGCTCGGGTAAATGAAAAGTCTCTTGATGTGATTTCAGGCACGGTGGCAAAAAAGCCGTTACCAGTAATGGCTAAGTCAAGTGCATTATTGGTAAACGATAAACTCCCTTGAGAAAATTGCTGCGAAACCTCTTGCGTTAACACACCATCACCTACTTTAGTTTTACCTGAAGCGAGTAAGGACGCTGCATACACATCACCAAATTCAGCTCTTGATTCTTTAAAGCCTACGGTGTTCACGTTCGCGATATTATTTGCTGTAGTATCTAAGTCTTTTTGAGACGCTGACACGCCGCTTAATGCGATATTAAATGACATACTTTACTCCTATAAATTTCCGATTTGGATAACATCGTTAAGTTTGATGCTGACATTACCATCTAAATTAAGTACCACTCCCGCACCTGAACCAGACAAACTAACGCTGTCTACGTGTCGGTTGATAGCAGTGGGAAGCGCTGTTTCAACGCCAAATAAATTTCCCTGCACAGTTACCGCGTAATCGCCAGGAGGCATTAATTTGCCGTCACTGTCGGTTCCGTCCCAACTAAACTGAATATTGCCCGCACCTTGGGTGCCAATATTCATTGTTCTAATTACCTCACCGTTGGTGTTTTGAATATTAATTTGAGTATCTTGGGAAGTCTGTTCGTTAATAACTACCCCAGACATACCTTCTCCTTCGTTAGCCATGAAGCCAATGTTACCGGCAACAAGAACAGTTTGGCCAATCAGGCTAGATGCTTGCAATGCTTGATTACTTGTCATTGACGATGCAAAGCTGGCAAACTTTTCATTTAGCTGAGATATACCGTCGGCTGTGGTAAATGATGTCATTTGCGCAACTAGCTGATCGTTCTCCACCGGTTTAGTTGGGTCCTGATTAGCCAACTGCTCGGTTAATAAGGCGAAGAAATCTTCTTGTTTTAACTGCTGTTCGGTGCCGTCTGCAATGGGAATAGGTTTATTCGTTTCCCAGTAAAGGTCGGTGTTTAAGCCGTTTTGTGGTTGTATATTCATGGGTTATTCCTCAGCCTAACGAGCTAATGTTAATTTTGACCTAATTGTAAAACTCTACGAAATATTTTTTTGGTGGTATCAGCAATTTGCACGTTTGTTTCGTATGCTTTGGAAGCAGAAAGCATGTTTGCCATTTCTTCCACAATATTAACGTTGGGTTTATATATATAGCCATTTTCGTCGGCCAATGGATTACCCGGTGCATATTGAACTTGCAGTGGTTTTTGACTTTCTACCACGCCTAATACTTTAACCCCTATGCCTTTGTTTTGGTTTTGCGAAGCTTGGTCAAGTGCAGCGGCAAATACAGGATGGCGTGCCTTGTAAGTTTCGCCATAGCTGCTACTTACGCTGTTGGCATTAGCAATATTACTAGCAGTTGTATTTAAACGGACAGTTTCTGCCGCCATACCGGTGCCTGAAATATTCATAATATTAAATAAGCTCATTATTAACCTCCACTGCTAAGGGCTTTTTTCATGCCTTTGAATTTACCATCAAGTAACATAACGCCAGCTTGGTAGCGCATGCCTGCTTCAAGAAAAGCGTTTCGTTCAACCTGGGAGTCGACGTTATTGCCATCGCCAGTATCAGGTTGTGTTTGAATTCTAAAATCGAGTTCTGCATGCATACGACTACCGCCTGACATGTGTTTATCATGGGTTTTAACCATAGATGAACCTGCTTGTGTGCTTTGTGCCGACTTCATTGCTTTGGTAAAATCTATATCACGGGCCTTATAGCCTGGGGTATTAGCGTTTGCCAAATTACCCGATATCACTTCCATACGCTGTGCACGTACTTTCAATGCGTCGTGATGCACATTCACTAATCTGTCTAAACTAATGGCCATAAACTGCTACCTATATGTTTGCTTATGCTCGTATTTTGGAAAAAAAGGGTTTTCTTATGTAAAACACCTGTCGACAACTAAACGCCTTTGTCGAGAATACGGCAGGTTTGCAAACACTCAGCAAGTGCTGTGCCAGAAAATATTTTTAATACAAAGATTGTGTGAAAGGAAGGTATGAGACCTGACTAGCTTTTATATGAAAATGCCCTACAGCTTAGCGTAGTAGAGACCTTTACTAACAGACTGCATTTTATAAATGGTGTCTGCACCTGTAATAGATTCTGCAGCACCTAGTAACAAAGCGCCTGATTTAGGAAGACAGGCGGCAAACTTTTTCAGTATGTCTGTTTTTTGATTGCCGTCAAAATAAATTAAAACGTTACGGCAAAATATAATGTCGAATGTACCTAGAGTCGAATAGTCACCAAGCAGATTAAAACGCTTGAAGGTCACCATATCTTTGATGCTACTCTTAAGCTTCATCGAATTTTTATACCGTTTATTGTCTACTGCTTCAAAGTAGCGTTGCCTGTATTGGTTATCAAGTCCCCTGCCTAGTGCAAGTTCGTCATAAATACCGGCGCTTGACGCTGCAATCATTTTTGTGGAAAAGTCCGTGGCCAAAATTTCTATACCACTTGAAAAGGCGCTTGGATTGTCACGTTTGTAATCAGCTATTGTCATTGCAATCGAATAAGGCTCTTGACCAGATGCACAGGCACTGCTCCATATTCTAAGCTTTTTTTGGCTTTTATTTACGGCGGGTAAAATATGTGTCGTCAGTAAATTGAAGGGGTATACATCTCGAAACCAAAATGTTTCATTGGTTGTCATAAGCTCAAGACATTGGTCGGTAAGCCCGCGGTCTTTTAAATTGATAACATCGTTTAAAAAGGCATCAATACTTATATAGTGATGGTTGCGCGCAATTGCCGACAGGCGGCTTTTTACTAAATATTGACGGCTACTGCCCAACACAATCCCCAAATTTTTATGCAAAAAACTGGCGAACGCTAGGTATGATGCTTGCGATAACTGACTATTCATATTGAACAGAATCTTTCATTAAGGCTTCAATTCGGTTAGTAACCATTTTTGTACTGCACTGGTTAATTCATCTGGATGGAATTTTGCAATGAAATCGTCGGCGCCTACTTTAGAGACCATCGCTTGGTTAAATACCCCACTTAAGGAAGTATGCAAAACAACTTGTAGGCGATGTAACTCTGGGGTGTTTTTTACTTCAGCGGTTAGGGTATAGCCGTCCATTTCTGGCATTTCAATGTCTGATACTAAAATACTTACTTTGTCGGTTACATCGCCCGTTTCAGCGGCAATCTCTTTTAAGCGATTAAGTGCTTCTAAACCATTTTTTGCCACCTCAATGGGAAGCCCCAATGTAGAAAGTGCCTTTTTCACCTGATTGCGCGCTACTGAAGAATCATCGGCTATGAAAATAATTTTATTTTCGTTTCCACCTATATTAATATTGTCGGTTATTGCTGCACTAACGTCGGTCTTTAAGGGAGAGATTTCATTTAGAATTTTTTCAACATCTAGAATTTCAATCAATTCATTTTCAACCTCGGTAACCGCCGTCAAATAACTGGCCATACCTGCACCTTTAGGCGGTGGCAATATTGAGTCCCAATTAGTGTTAATAATGCGCTCTACCGACCCCACTAAAAACCCTTGCACAGATCTGTTGTATTCCGCAATGATAATAAATCCTTCAGATACATTTTCAATTGGCATACCACCGGTGGCCATCGACAAGTCGATCACCGATATGGTTTTTCCTCTAATGTGAGCTATGCCCCTCACCAATCTATTTAATTTTGGAATAGAGGTTAACGGCGGGCACTGCAATACTTCTCGTACCTTAAACACGTTAATGCCGAAGCGTTGCTTAGAGTTTAGCCTAAATAATAATAGTTCTAAACGATTCTGACCCACCAACTGAGTCCGCTGATTTACTGAATCCATAATACTTGACATGCGAACCCCTCGTTTTAGGCATGATTGTTGCGTTAACTAACATAACTCACTTTAATTATGTGTTCGCGCCAAAGATATGACGCAACGTTCACAAGTAAACTCCAAAAGGTGCAAACTTATGTTAGCGAACGAATATACGAGCGTATCGGCCAACAAGGCCATAGTCTTTACGTGTTTTTTCATTACATTTATATGTTTATGTTTATGGGCAATGCCTGCTATTGCCAATGTTAATGCTAATAATAGCGCTGAAAACAATCCGAAAAATGAAGGCGCAGCGCACCGTAATCTTGAAAGCCAACTCTATTCCTTTATAGAAAACACACTGTTAGCGTCATATGGTAATGATGAAACAAGTAACGACATTCGTATACAGGTGCGTAAAATAGATGAACGCATTCATATCCCCTTTTGTAATACCCCATATGAGTTTGATAGCAGTAACAGTCCTCAGCAGCAATCGAACATTTCAGTTAAGGTCGCATGTAGTAATACCAACTGGTATTTATTTATGCATGCAAATGTTGTCGTTATCGAAACAGTAGTGGTGACCCGCGATAACTTAAGCCCTGGCTCACTGCTAAGCTCGCGTAATTTAGACCTTGTTGAAATGGACAAGAATAGATTACGCGGCTCTACTTTTAGCAGTATTGCCGATGTGGTTGGCGCAAGAATAAAGCGGCGCACTCGTGCTGGAAATGTAATTGATGAGCGGATGCTGTGTTTTATATGCAAAGGTGACAGAGTTACCATAGCTGCGGTAAGTTCAGGCTTATCTATTAAAGTATATGGCATTGCCGAAGAAGACGGGGTGCTGGGCGATACTATTCAAGTTCGGAACATTTCATCCGATAAATTAGTATTCGCGAAAATAGCTAGTACTTCCCAAGTTGAAATTAATATATAAACAAGACCTTTATACCATGGGTATGGCATAGCAATGCTAATGCCCAAGCATAAAATAACCATAGCGGCAGTTTAATGATTAACAAAGACACTCGCTAATTACGAGCATGGTATAAAGATTGCAGTAGTTTAAATAGCTTAAGTAGTAACAATGATTTTAGAGCTTTTTTCGCTTTGAAAATGTTTAATAGAGTAAACAAGCGCTGAAAATATACTATTATAGTTTATTATAATACCCAGTGGGCAGGTTTTGCAATGATGTATAGACACAGTGGCATTTTTTTGTCATTCACATCTAAAGATATAGCAAAGCCGGTCGATACCCTTTGTAGAGGTAATATTAGTGGTAGGAATTTATGTCAATAAATAATGTAAACAATTCGAATAACGCACAGCTAGACGCATCGAAACTTGCTCAACAACAAGTTCAGAATCAGTCTAGTGGTGCCGCCAAACAGGCAGCTGATATTCAGGCCGCCGTGCCCGCTAAAACCGATTCGGTTTCTTTAACCGCATCTGCACAGCAGTTGGCAGATGTACAAAAGAAAGGCGCAGAAGCGCCTGTTAATCAAGAGAAGGTAGAGCGCTTGAAAAAGGCCATTGCTGATGGAGATTATAAAATTAATCCTGAGGTACTAGCAAAGAAAATAGCGGTTCTTGAATCTCAAATACTTGGTATAAAGGCGTAATATATTATGAAAACAAGTCTTGAAAACGCAATAGCATCTCAGCTTGTTTTTCTCAAAGAGCTAAAAGCCTTACTTGAACAAGAGCTTCATTTAATTAGCTCAAGGGAGCCTGAAAAGCTTATGCAACTGCTGCATAGTAAACAGGAGTTGCTAGATAAGATTGAAGCGCAAGACTCTGCCGTTGACACGCTCTACAAGCGCGCACTTGCCAAAACTTCAATACCAGAGTCATGTGACGCATTGCTGCAAGACTGCAAGCAAGTTTTATTTGAATGTAAGTATTTAACCCAGATTAATGCTAAATCGGTTGAGCAAGGCCAGCTTCGTTTGGTGCATTTACGTAACTTTATGATGGAACTAAGAGCAAAAGAATCGATAACATACGACCGCTCTGGACGCACTAACGGTGACAGTTCATCTAAAGGAATATCTGCATAACCCAAGTGTTTCCACAAAGATTATCAATATGAAAAAAGCGCTGATGCGCTTTTTTTATATCTTATTTTTATGAGCTTAGTTGAAGATAGGTTGCCGATATCAATCCAATATTCGTAATACAGCTCCCGTTGCGACAAAGCCCCATATTATAAGGACAAAAGTTGCCCTATTAGTCTGCAATATTTTGAAGATTATCTCGCTGGCTTTGTGATTCTAACCCGCGAACGTCTGCCTAGTAACCTTATTAATTATTTTGATTTACTCAAAGGTGGCGTTATTGAGCGCTCTTACTTATTACAAGAAAATTGCACAACACTAAATGGTAGCTAAAAAAAACTATTACTTAATAGTAGCTCACTTTACGGATCCGCCTAGGCTGCGCTGTCGATAAATAAATATTATATACAACCTGCATATCTAGTTCTAATTCAGTCGCGTATGTGTCGTCTCCCACGGGATAGGTTTTGACTACTCTTGCTCCTCGTATAACTCCCTCTACTGACGATCTTAGGGTATTGTTAGTTAAAATAAGATTGGACAACTCTTGTTTACCGTCAACTTTTTGGCCATATACTTGTTCTGCCAACTCGCGATAAGCGTCAAGTTTTGATGCTTTTATTGCCATCAAGCGTTTTGACGAACGGTCTATACCAATCTGAGCGTTGATAGGCGCATAACCCACAGCATTAAGAACTGGATAGTTCTGTGGCTCTATGGTTTCCCATTCTACATGTTTGGTGATCAAGCTATCACATGCAGTTAGGCATAGTGCTAATGCGACAAAACCGGCGCGAAATAACAATTTGCGATTGATCCAAAACACTGTCGCCGCTGGTTTTACTTCTTGTTTTCTCATATAACCGTCCATTCAATTACTTCTTACTTAGTTGTTAGCAAAGCTTGTGCCATTTATCTTAGTTTTAGTAAGTGGGTCTAAATATAAAGGCGACAATTTCCTCAAAAGTATCAAAATACACTAAAATGCGAAAACGAATACCTTACTGGCACACATCTTGAATACCCAAAAGTAATGATTGTATAAGGCACAGCATGTTTGCTGAGCCTTAATAAGCGTCTATTTATTTATGGAGACAGTATGCAAAAGGTTATTTTACGCGCAGGGATATGTGCAATATTATGCATACTGCAAAGCACACAGCTAGCGCAAGCCGCTTGGTTTAGTGCCACCGGACAAGCCGTGGTAATTAATGGCGACAGAAACGGTGCACGCCAAGAAGCCACCGAAGAAGCCATTAAGCAAGCATTGTTATTTGCCGGCGCTTCAGTTAGAAGCGTTCAGCAAATGACGAATGGTTTGCTAATGAACGACCATCTAGAAATACGAGCCACTGGCGAAGTTAATACCATACAATTAATAGACGAAGTTTATCAAGATGGAATTGTGTCGGTGTCGATACGTGCCGATATTTTTGCACAAGAAACCTCATGTAGTGCCGCCGACTACACTAAAAAACTCTCTACCACCTATTTTCCTATTCGTTTTGCTGCTCAGGCAAGCGACGGTCAAGTGCAAGATTTAGGAAAAGTAAGCGCGCTTAAGTTTAAAGAAATGATGGATAAAGTTACTCAAAGCATGACGGTGTCACACATTGAACCTTATGTATTTGAATGGCAAAAAGCAGATATATCGTTGCAAGCACAATCACTCGCCAATAAAACCAATACCCAATATGTAATTATACTGGTAATTGACGACATTTCAGTGCAGCGATTTTCAGCCTCGGCCTTTAATCCTTTTCAAGGTAGCAGTAGCGTGCGCAGTTTTAATTTTACCTTGTCGCTAATAAATGGGGCTACTGGTCAGTCGTTATATTCGCAGCAATATGAAAGTATTACGCCTTGGACCTATGAGTTTAATAAAACAGTTGATGTTGCATCACAGGCTTTTTGGAGCAGCCAGTATGGTAATAATCTACGTAAAATACTGCAAAAAAGCATTCTCGATCTTGAAGAGTTCGCTATTTGTCAACCTACCATGGGAAGAGTGCTGGCAGTTGCCAATAATCAATTACAAATTAATTTAGGACGCTCCCATCAAGTACAAACAGGTGACCAACTTACATTGTTTAATGTGAGGCAGGTGACCGACACTTTCGGGCAGCAGTATCGACAGTTTGAACTGCATCCAACCACATTAATTGTGCGCCAAGTTTATAGCGATACCGCTACGGTAGAGGCTATCGATGGTAGTTTGCTAGGAAATGTACAGCCTAATGATTATGTATCAAGACAGTAATGCTAATTTTTTACACAAATAAACAACAGCTTACACATACCTTGCATGCGTAGCTAAATAGAAGGTCGAGCAGTTAAGGTCTAGATTATACTTGCTTTTATTCACATTATGAAAGGTCACTGTTGATTTACATTTGGTTTTGCCGCAAACTATTAAAAAGTATCTGCCGACCCTTAGTTCAACTGGATAGAACGATTCCCTCCTAAGCAAGCATTCATTGCTGAAGTTGGTCACGTAGGGTGTAAGTCGAACTTGTTTTCACTTTGTTTTTGCCGCAATATACTTAAAAATCGCTTCCGACCCTTAGTTCAACAGGATAGAACACTTGCCTCCTAAGCTAGAAATGTGAGTTCGAGTCTCGCAGGGTCGGCCATTTTTTGAGCGGTTTTGACTTGTAGCCCATGCGACATATTTGTCAGTATTTTAGG
>JBLHMY010000096.1:0-8983 GCA_047621065.1 Glaciecola sp.
ATTTATCGCTGTAGCTCGTTGCATAGTGCTCTAGCCTTGACACCAAATGCTCTATGCCTAACTCATCCATATATCGGAACGGCCCACCTTTGAAAGGAGGAAAACCAATACCGAAAATGGCACCAATATCGCCGTCGCGGGCATTTCTAATAACGCCCTCTTCTAAGCACATTGCAGCTTCATTAAGCATGAGTAACAAGCAGCGCTCTACCACGGTTGAATCGGTATATTTACTCGCTGGCGACACACCGAGTAATTTATAAATTGATTCATCAACCTCTTTACCACTGTTCTTGTCGTTTGCTTTACCCGAGTAATCATAAAAGCCTGAGCCATTCTTCTTGCCTTTCCTATCATTTTCTAGCAACTTTTCAAAGGCATCAGGCGATCCAAAGCGTGCTCCAAATTGACTTATTAATATAGGGATAATTTTTGTACCTACATCAATACCGACTTCATCTAGGAGTTTAAAAGCACCTACCGGAAAACCAAACTTTACAAGCGCGCGATCGATAGCATCAATCGGCTGCCCTTCCATTGCCAAAAAGCCAGCTTCGCTCATGTAAGGAGCGAGTATTCTATTGACATAAAAGCCCGCGCCATCTTTTACGACTATTGGCGTTTTTCCTTGGCGCTTGGCAAAATCAACCGTCGTTGAAATTGTTTGCTGAGAGGTACCTTGATGCGGTATAACCTCTACCAAGGGCATTTTATCTACCGGTGAAAAGTAATGCAAACCAACCACGTTTTCTGGACGCTTTGCTTTTGCGGCTATATCAGCAATAGGAATCGATGAGGTATTTGAGGCAAAAATAGTGTTGTTGTGACAATGTGCTTCTATCTCTGCCACCATCCTTTGTTTCAAGCCTACATCTTCAAACACAGCTTCTATAGCAATGTCGACTGTTTTGTAACCTGAGTAATCTAAACAACCCGTAATATTTGCCATTTGTTTTTGCATTTGAGACGACAGCATAAAGCGTTTTTTGACTTTCTTATTGAGGATGTCGTAGCTATATTTCATGGCGCCTGCAATACCATTGTCATTGATATCTTTTATGCGAACCGGCACCTTGGCTTTTGTGGCACTAACAAAAGCAATACCGCCGCCCATTAGGCCGCCGCCCAATACGCCAATTTTCTTGACTAATATTGGCTTTACACCTTCCACGCCAGTTTCTTTTTTCATCTCGGTGGTGGCAAAGAATATTTCACGAAGCTGCTTTGATTCAGGCGTCATAACTAATTTACCGAACAAATTCGCTTCAGTTGCATAGCCTTTTTTACGATTGCTTAAACCCGCTTCAATGCAATCAATAATAAACATGGGGGCGGGATAATTACCCTTAGTTTTTGACATAGTCTGTCCACGCGCTTTTTTGAACAAAATGCCACGACCAAAAGAAGTATTTTCAAGCACTTTGTTGGTAATAGATTTTTTCAAGACACGACTTTTAACCGGTTTTTTGGCCAACTCAATCGCCACATCGATCAATATAGACTGCGGCACGCATTCGTCAACAATACCGTATTTTTTGGCCTGCTTTGCACGCACTGAACTTCCCGTCAACATCATTTTCATAGCTTGTTGTATGCCAATAAGTGCCGGTAACCTTTGCGTACCGCCGCTGCCGGGTAACAAACCTAACTGTACTTCAGGCAGGCCTAGCTGTGTTTTATCGCTGTCGCTACATACTCGGTAATCACACGCTAGAGCTAGCTCTAAGCCGCCGCCCAAGGCAGGACCATGCATAGCCGCTACAAATGTTTTGCTAATTTTTTCCATGCGATCAAACAAAATCTGACCTTGAGTCGACAGGTTTTCAGCATCTTGCGCCGACTCGCAGGCCGCCAGCATGCTAACGTCGGCACCCGCTACGAAGGAGTCTTTTTTACCGCTAGCAACGACTACGCCTTTTATGTCGGCATCGCTTTCTATTTGATCTAATATTGCCGAAATCTCATCGCCAAAATCACCTTTTAAGGTGTTCATGCTCTCGCCAGGTACATCCATGGTTAAAATGGCAATACCGTCTTGGCGTTTGTGTAAAGTAAAAGCACTCATTATTCTGTCTCCACTATCATAGCTGCGCCTAAGCCACCGGCTGCACAAGCGGTTAGTAGGCCTGTACCACCGCCGCGGCGATTTAATTCGTTTAACATTTGCGTAATCATGCGTGTACCAGTTGCGGCAAACGGGTGACCATAGGCGAGCGAACTACCCATTACATTAAATTTTTCCATATCAATTTCGCCGGTAGCCTTATTACGGCCTAATTTTTCTTTGGCAAATTTGTCACTGGCAAACATTTTCACATTAGCGAGGGTTTGCGCTGCAAAAGCTTCGTGCATTTCAATCAGTGTTATATCGTTTAATGTCATACCTGCGCGTTCAAGCGCCATGGGCGTTGCATATGATGGCCCCATTAGCATGTCTTCCCACACATCGATAGCCGCAAAAGCATAGCTTTTTAGGTAACCTATTGGCTTATAACCTAATGCTTTTGCTTTACTTTCAGTCATCATAACAACCGCCGATGCTCCATCGGTAAGGGGTGATGAAGTAGCTGCTGTTACCGTGCCGTATTTTTTATCGAATACTGGGCGTAGTTTAGCGTAGCCTTGTAAGGCGCTATCAAAGCGAATGGTGTTGTCGCGTGATAGAGCGTCCTTATAGGGTTCAGCGAAAGCCGTCATCACTTCACTATCTAAATTACCTTTTTCCCAATTTTCAGCGGCAAGGGAATGTGAACGGTGAGCAAGCGCGTCTTGATCGGAGCGAGATATTTGATAACTTTTGGCCATTTGCTCTGCGGTTTGTCCCATAGACATACCCGTAGAGTATTCAGCTACCGCAGGAGGAACTGGCATTAGGTCTTTTAGGCCTAATTTTCTAAAAATAGCAAACTTTTGAGCAAGGGTTTTGGCTTTTTGTAAATCGATTAAGGCTCGTGCTAATTTCTTAGATACACCAATTGGTGACACCGACGTTGAATCAGCACCACCTGCTATGCCAACCTCTATATTCCCTGCCAACATTGATTCAGCAATATTAACCGTAGACTGAAAACTTGTCGCACATGCTCTTGATACACTGTAAGCATCGGTGTGTACGCCCATACCTGTGCCTAAAACAACTTCACGGGCAATATTTGGCGCCGCTGGCATTTGCACCACTTGTCCGTAAACGACTTGCTCTACCCATGTTGGGTCAATATCGTTACGGATAATCATTTCGTTGACTACCATTTTGGCAAGATCAACTGCCGGTACGCCATTAAAGTAAGTTGCCATTTTGGCAAAAGGAGTACGTAAACCTGCAACAATAGCTATTCTATCGCCACCATGGGTTTTCAGCATTTGTATTTTGGACATATTGCTTCCTTCATTAAGAAAATCGTGTCATTGGCTGCAAAAATTTGGGTTACCGTTATACAGCTTTTTAAGCTTCGCTTGACCATATTAGATGACCCTTCAGTAATTTACTTGTTACCGTCAACTAACAAGCATAACAGGTAAATTTATACGTTCTAATCGTTTTAACAGTTTCTGGTCTGACCACTAAAAAATACCCTTATTGTTGCAAAATTAACGGCAAATAGCAAACCGAGTACTTATGCACCAACACTCACAATGTTTATGAAACTTTTATGTTCTCAATAGGTCAGATAAATTACATTTTAAATGGGACGTTTTTATAGCGCAACTTTAGCCGCTATATTTGGGTCTACCGTGCTCAGTATTTATGCTCTGACAATTGCTGTTATACTGATTTTTATAGCATACACAAAAAATTCACTTGAGTTCTTAATACTCAGACCAATATAAAAACAGTAACGATAAATTCTTCATTTTGGGAAACAAACATGCACAATCAATTTACCGCACTACTTGAGCATTTAGATTCACAGGTATTGGGGCAAAGACACTTAACGCAGAGTATTTTGATTGCTTTGCTAGCCGACGGCCATTTGTTAGTTGAAGGTCCTCCAGGTTTAGCCAAAACAAGAGCGGTTAACGCACTTTCTGCCGGCATAGATGCTAACTTTCACCGCGTTCAATTTACGCCCGACTTGTTACCGGCAGACTTAACAGGTACCGACATTTATAGACCTGAAACCGGTGAATTTGTATTCCAAAAAGGCCCGTTGTTTCATAATTTGGTGCTCGCAGATGAAATTAACCGCGCGCCGGCCAAAGTACAATCAGCGTTACTAGAGGCCATGGGAGAACGCCAAATTACAGTGGGCAGTACAACCTATCAATTACCGTCGCTTTTTTTGGTAATGGCCACGCAAAATCCATTAGAGCAGGAAGGCACTTATCCTCTTCCAGAAGCACAACTGGATCGGTTCTTAATGCACGTTGAAATTGATTATCCTGATGCCGCTACTGAGCACAAAATATTAGCCTTAACTCGCGCAGAAGCAATTAGCTCACTTGCAAAACATAGCCCCTTGGACAATCACGCCAAACTAACACAAGAAAATATTGCCCAGGCACGCACCGAAATTTTAAAATTGCATGTGTCTGATGCCGCTGAAGCTTATTTAGTGCAGCTAATAATGGCCACTCGCCAGCCCGAAAAATACGATGCTGATTTAGCCCAGTGGATTGAAATAGGCGCAAGTCCTCGCGCCACTATTGCACTTGAACGCTGCGCTCGCGCGCACGCTTGGTTACATAAGCGTGACTTTGTAAGCCCTGAAGATATTCAAACAGTATTACCTAATGTACTTAGGCACCGCCTTATATATAGCTATCATGCGCAAGCTCAAGGGATTACGTCTAATCATGTGATTGAAAAAATTCTTGCCTTGGTTCCCGTGCCTTGATAATTAATATAAGAGCGAACAAGCATGAATAAAAGAGCGATTAGCTAACATGGTAAAGACGCAAGATTTACTGTCAACGTTACTATCAAACGGAGTGAACTGCGAACTATCGGAGCTAGTACGTTATCGTGCGCTTGCCGGAAAACTAAATTTAGCACCCAGCCGCAGTGTAAAAAGCAGTATGGCAGGCGCCATGACCACCCGCTTCAAGGGCCGTGGAATGGAATTTGACGAAGCCCGTCATTATCAGCCTGGCGATGATATTCGCAGCATCGATTGGCGTGTTACCGCGCGAACGGGCAAAACCCATACAAAACTCTACAGAGAAGAACGCGAGCGCCCAGTGCTAATTTATGTAGACTTGTCGGCGTCAATGCATTTTGGTACTCAGCTTCTGTATAAATCAGTGCAAGCACTGCACGCCGCCGCACTCATTACGTTTAGCGCACTGTCGCGAGGCGATAAAATTGGCTGTATGGCGGTGTCGAATAATACCGACATAGAGCGAAAACCAAAAGCTACGGCTAAGCAGGCTTTATCGATGCTTAACCAACTGGTTGATTTACAAAAAAGTGCAATAGCTGAGGCTTATTTTGAGGTAAAGCAAGCAAAAGGCAAACGCAATGATGCGCGAAGCGAAGGGGTAATGACGGCTGTAAATAAAAGCACTCACCATATGAATCAATTGGCCATGCTGGCACGACCAGGCACCTTGGTATATGTAATTTCTGATTTCAGTGACTTTTGTGATAGCGCGTTTTCTGTGTTGGGTAAAATTAATCGACATTGTGAAGTTAGGCCCCTGCGTATATTCGACCCCATTGAAGAAGCCCTACCAAACGTTAATACTATGCAAGATGTGTTGCTTAGCGACGGCGAGCAAGACCAGCATATACTGTTAGGCGACCGCAAGGTAAATGAACAATACAAGCACATAAGGTCATCAGTATTTAACGCGCTTAAGGCTGATTTAACAAGTTTAGGCTTACCGCTGAGACAAATCAGTGCTGCCTTACCCATTGAACAACAGCTTAGTGTGAGTAAATCAGGTTTAGTGTTGGGTGAATTTATATGAATCCACTTGATCAACTAGCCGATATTGCTACACCAGCAAGCGTTTCATTATGGCCATTAGCCTGGGGCTATTGGCTTCTAATTGTACTTTTATGCGGTCTACTTATTGGTTTAACCGTAAGCTTATTTAGGTTTAGAAGTAAGCGCCACGAAAAGTACAACGCCGTCGCCGCATTAGCGAGCATAAACCCACAAACGCCCTATTTTGCCCATAAAGTACAGGTGGTAATGAAAACACTTTGTGCACATTATTTACCACATGAGGCAAGTAAAACGCTTTATGGCAGTGCTTGGCAGTCGCTATTATTGTCGGTATATAAAGGTAAGCAACTTGCTGAAGTTGAGCACGCCATTATTATGCTACAAAATTGCCTATATACGGCGGCTGATGACAATAAGCCTAGTAATGTTAACAATGATTCAGAAAATCAAGAAATACCAAATATTGAGCAAAACCAACAAATTTTGATAGCAATGAAAGATTTAGTGAATACCAGCTTTCCATGCAAAAAATATAACGCTGCGCCCCTAGCCGGTGCTAATGAATTACTATCACAACGAAAGGCTACCCATGTTTGAATTTGTATGGTGGGCATTATTAGCCTTGTTACCCTTGCCTATATTGGTGCGTTTGCTACTACCTGCTAAACCAAAAAGTGCACAGGTCGCTTTATATTTCCCGAATGTCACACAAGTGGCTGAATCTACCCAGAATAAAAGTAAAAGCTCATACACGCGCTTAATGCTAATGAGTATTGCATGGATAGCATTAGTACTTGCTTGTGCCAGACCCATTTGGTTTGGTGAACCCATTGCTATCCCCAGTGAAGGCCGTGAACTTATGCTAGCAGTCGATTTATCAACCAGTATGCGTCAACAAGACATGGTGGTAAATGGACAGCGAGTTGACCGACTCGAAATGGTTAAGTATGTTATGGATGACTTTATAGACCGTCGTGTGGGCGATCGTCTTGGACTTATCCTGTTTGGTGACACCGCGTATTTACAAGCCCCGTTAACTTTTGATCGAAATATAATTAAGCAGTTTTTAAATGAAAGCGTTATTGGACTAGTAGGCGACAGTACCGCTATTGGTGACGCAATTGGTTTAGCGGTTAAGCGCTTTAAAGAAAAGGAACGGTCTAACCGCGTGCTAATATTATTAACCGACGGTCGCAACACCGCAGGTAATATTAGTATAGAACAAGCCCTGTCATTGGCGGTGGCGAATGAAGTCACGGTATATTCAATAGGCGTGGGCTCTGACCAACAAATACAAAATAGCGTATTTGGGCAACGAGTCATAAATCCTTCTTCAGACTTAGACGAGCGTATATTGCTAAAAATAGCAAAAGACACTGGCGGCGAGTATTTCAGAGCCAAGAGTACTGAACAGCTTGCTCAAATATATACTTTGTTAGACTTACTCGAACCCGTTGAGGGAAGTAGCCAAACACTTCGCCCGCGCGAGGAGCTTTTTTATGTCCCCTTAATTATAAGTATTTGTATTGTTGGTCTTATTGCCCTTTGGCCATTGATGCTTATGGCAGTTAGAAAATTAGCAAAACGAGCATCTTCAAATCAAGTGCTAACAAGCGCCAATAAAGGTGGTCTGAAATGAATGAAATAATACAAAACTTTCAATTTATTCGTCCACAATGGTTATGGATACTGCCGGCTATTGTGATTGCTTATTCAGTAAAACTGAAGTTTGGTAAAGACCAAAACGTATGGCAACAAATTATCCCGGCCCATCTTTATCAACAAATGATTGTACGAAAAGGCCTAGTAGTATCAAATAAATTCATGCATTTTGCCGCGGCATCATTATTGTTAGCGGGGATCTCGATTGCAGGGCCAAGCTGGGAAAAATTACCACAGGCGGTATATCAAACGCAAGCTGGCAAGGTCATTTTAATGGATATGTCTATGTCTATGCGCGCCACTGACTTGTCGCCAGACAGGCTAACAAGGGCACGCTTTAAAGCCATTGATTTGGTTAACGAAGTAAAAGAAGGTGAAACCGGCCTAGTTGCCTACGCAGGAGACGCATTTGTAGTAAGCCCACTTACCGACGATGTGAACACCCTTATAAGCTTAATACCTGTCTTGGTGCCAGAAATAATGCCTATACAAGGAAGTATTGCCTTAAACGGACTTCGTCAAGCCGCCTTGTTACTCGAAAATGCTGGGTATCAGCAAGGCGCCATTTATTGGGTAACCGATGGCATTCGCTATGATGAAATAAAAGAAGTTAGAAACTTTGTTATCCGCTCTTCGTTTGATGTATCTGCCTTACTAATTGGCACAGAAACCGGTGCACCTATTGCAATGCAAGACGGACAACTTTTAAAAAACTATTCGGGTAAAATTGTGGTACCAAGTATTAATTCTCGATATATGAACCAAGCAATGGCTGGCACCAAAGGCATGTATCATTTGTTTACCAATGACAATAGTGACATTCAAGCAATTAAGCGCGAAATAGAATTTAATCAACAACAGCAATCAAAAGAGCTTGAAAACACAAGCGGTGATACCTTTAAAGATATGGGCCCTTACCTCATATTATTATTGCTGCCGGTCGCGGCTTATAGCTTTAGAAGAGGCGCACTAAGCATAGTTTTTGTGGGCAGCCTAATATTGGGATTAAGTACCAACAGTCCTAGCGTTTATGCTTTGCAAACACCAACAGCGCAAAATGGCTCACAACTAACACCTCCAGAAGTCACCTTAGCGAACGCATCCTTTGATGCTGAAAGCCTGCTTGATAAGGCATTTAAAAATGCTGACCAAAGGGGGAAAATTGCCTTTGACAATAAAGATTATAGAAAAGCCGAAACACTTTTTGAAGACAGTGAATGGCAAGCTGCCAGTGCCTACAAAGATGGGAACTATGAACAAGCTGAAGAGTTGTATCGTCAACTAGTTCAGCGTCCCGGCAGCGAACAAGGCGATGTACTAGACAATTTATATAACAAAGGAAACGCGCTAGCTAAGCAAGGCAAACTGGAAGACGCACTTAGTGCTTATAACGAGGTGCTACGTGCTGATCCTAGTTACGAACCAGCAAG
>JBLHMY010000097.1:0-8879 GCA_047621065.1 Glaciecola sp.
ATACAGAACTAGCCTTTTTTAGACATTAGCTTTTAATAAGACAAAGAGCATGACATCGGATAATGGCAAGCAAAGATGGGGCGGTTATAAATGTTCGCCGTAGCGCTAAAAAGCTCATAAAAGAGGTCAAAAAAATATATGCAATTGCAACCACCGAGCCAATAAA
Source organism: Glaciecola sp. (assembly GCA_047621065.1). Lineage (GTDB taxonomy): Bacteria > Pseudomonadota > Gammaproteobacteria > Enterobacterales > Alteromonadaceae > Glaciecola. The sequence goes on from JBLHMY010000097.1 coordinate 167, forward strand.
CAGAGAAAAAATGACCGACAGTTTGCGCCATGAATAAAGCAACGACTCAAAAAAATCAGGACTTGCATCGGCGAGCAGAACAACTGCTGGACACAAACAAAAACAATGGTCTTTTACCAGACACACCCGCAGAAACAAAGCAACTCCTTCACGAGCTGCTGGTGCATCAAGCCGAGTTGGAAATGCAGAATCAAGAACTACTAAGTGCACAGCAGCACTTAGTAGTTTCCCAAGCGCGCTATTTTGAGCTATACGACTTGGCACCAATTGGCTATTTAACCTTTAATAAACAACGAGTAATACAGGAATGCAACCTGTCCGCCGCTGCGATGATAGGAGTAAGTCGTCATGTACTCATCAAAGCTCCTGTTAGTAACATATTGCTAAAAAATGACCAGAACATTTTCTATGAAAAGCTCGAAGCGTGCATTGAGAAAAATTTTCAACAACATTTTGAGATTCGCTTGATACAAAATAATGGAGCTGTCTTTTGGGCACTTCTTCAAATTATTGCAATGGAGGCTGGCGAATACTGGTTAACTATGACCGATATTTCAAACAACAAGCGGATAGAAGCCGAGTTACAAGAAAGTGAAAACAAATTTAGAAGTATTTTTGAGCAAGCGGCTTTGGGGGTCGCTCGCGTTAGCTTGGATGGGACATGGTTAGAGGTCAACAACAAGCTATGCTTCATTGTTGGATATTCGCAACAAGAACTCTTATCTAAAACCTCTCAAAACCTAACGCACCTTGAAGATTTAACGATGGAAAAATTTGCCATCAGGCGGCTCATTAACGATGTAATCAAAAATTACACCACCGAGAAACGTTATTACAATCGCTCTGGTAATATTGTTTGGGTCAATCTAACTATGAGCCTAGTTAGGGACATCAATAATCAACCTGATTATTTCATTTATATAATTGAAGATATAAGCCGCCAGAAAAACGACGAGGCGCTGCAACTTAGCTTAACTGAACAACTCCATCAGGCCCAGAAAGTCGGGGCTATTGGCAATTTAGCCGGCGAAATTTCACACGACTTCAACAACATGCTGGCGATTATTCAAGGACAGGCTGAAATGGCCATGAGCGAGTTGGAGCCGAATGATGCCGTGATAGAAAATTTAAAAGCTATTCTAAAGGCTGCAAACCATTCTGCAACGCTAGCGCATCAACTACTTATTTTTGCGCAAAAACAAACTATTGAACGCAAAGTGCTGAACCTAAATGAGTCAGTATCAGCGATGGTAACCATGTTGGAAAGATTGATTAGCAAGCGTATTAGTTTGTCTTGGAATAAAGCGGAGAATCTCTGGTCGGTTAAAGTCAATCCGTCTCAGATTGAACAAATTCTTGTTAACTTGTACATAAACGCTAAAGATGCCATTGCAAACGTTGGTTTTATAAAAATTAAAACAGTTAACTATACTGTTGAAAAAAAGACTCACCATCATCTTGAACCAAAATCGTCACTTAGCCTTCAAGCTGGCAATTATGTGCAAATTTCTGTTAGGGATAATGGTAGTGGTATGACAAACGCCGTTCTAGAACGGGCGTTTGAGCCGTTCTTTACGACCAAAAAATTAGGTAAGGGAACGGGCTTGGGCCTATCGACCGTTTTTGGAGCAGTAAAGCACAATGGCGGATTTATCGAGATTTTAAGCAAACCAAATGTTGGAACACGCGTTAACGTGTATTTTTTAAGCGAAAGTTAAAGCTCTCAACCGCCATTGTTGCCCAAATTAAACAAGTACTAAGTAGTGCTGTTATCAAATTATGTAATATACACATAATCTTTTTATAATTTGCTTTTTGGATAGCAACTAGATAAAGTCTTTTGCCTTATTTAATAGTGTATATTAGTCTTATTGATATAGTATATTGGTGTCGTTATTGTGTAACAACACAAATGGAACGACTTCAATTCTACTTGACGATTTCTGTAGTCGTAATTTTTCGGGATACCTAGAAAACTTGTTATAGCGCCTGCATCCTGTTTTTTCACAAAATAGTAGAGAAATGTGAAGCTTAAAACGATTTATATAATAGATGATGAAGTAAGTGTAGGGGCAACACTGGAGAATGTGTTTCGTCTAGCAGGTTTTAATGTATGTGTTTTTAATAATGCGCTTTTAGCGCTTGAATCTGAGCTTGAAACCAAAAACAGTTGTATTTTGTTAGATCTAAGTATGCCTGAAATGTGCGGCCTTGAGTTTCAACAAATTTTACGCGACAAAAAAATAAACATTCCCATCGTAATTTACTCTGGTAGAGCGGATGTCGACACCGCTGTTGATGCAATGAGAGCGGGCGCATATACGCTAGTACGTAAGCCAGCTTCGAACAGCTTATTAATCGAAATGGTCCTTAAAGCCATAAAAAATCATGAAACAAAAGACCCTTTCAAAGAGCAATCTGAACAAGCATATGCCGATTTAAAAGCTCTGTCTGAAAGAGAATTACAAGTAGCTGAATTGGTAGCCGACGGAAGAACAGCCTCAGATATTGCCAGCGAATTATATATTAGCAGTAGGACTGTTGAGGCTCATAGGGCTCATATTTTTCAAAAATTGTCGATTAAATCTGTAGCTCGCCTTGCACAGTTAGTGCTAATTGCCGGGGTACATTTGAAGTCATCCAAGCAATAGCCTTAGTGAATAACGAGGCAGCAGTACCTGCCCACTCATATTTTTGCTTAACCTTACTGCATTACCAGCTTAGGCGTCCGGTCTACATAAAATAGCCCCCAGTGCTTTTCTGGCTCTTGCGGGTGGTCTGAACCTTTCCAAGGTTCATCAAACGCCTCAAAAACAAAGGTTAGGATCTTTTCGCTGTTAGTCCACGCAAGCAGTTGCTTATAATACTCGGCTTGCAACTGGTCAGACGCATTCCAAGCTTCAATCCCGCAGCCATTTGATTGGGTTGTCCAACCTGCCTCAGTAATTACAATAGGCATATTAGGATAACATTCCTGCACACAATAATAATTCTGCTTGGTGTATTCTAAAGCGTTGTCGATACTTTGGAACTCCCATACTGGATAGGTATGAATAGAAATGAAATCTAGCTGCGCTACTAATGGCGCCAATTTGGTAGTCCACGGGACATAATTTTCACAGAACGTCACCGGCTGCTTAATTTCACTTTTAATGCGTTGCACAAAAGCCAATAAGCTTTGTATCGGCACTAAATGATCGCTCCACTCAACACTTGCTTCATTGCCAATAGACACTGAAAATACAGACTTTGGGTAGCGCTTCGCCAAGTCAATCAAACGGCCAATTTCTTCGCTGTTGTGCTGCTTGTTTTGCGCCAGCTTTTTGTCGCTAAAATGCGCGCCCCAAGGACAATTAGGATTACTAACTTCAGCAGCAATATCGACACCCAGCATCACTTTAAAATTCATCTGCTCGTTGGTAATAACCGACAGCACCGTTTCAGCATGCTGACTGCAATCATAAAGCCGCAAGTAAGACCATTCTTTTAACAGCAGTAAGTCTTCTTTGACTTCCTCATACCCTGGAAATATACCCAGCCTTGGGTCTTGTCCTTCTCGGTAACCTGAATAACATACAGCCTGTCCGTGTTCACTACCAATAAGGCGTTCTAGGGCAGTCAATTGACAAGTATCACTTGGCATATTTATGCTTTCCGTTTTTGTCGAGAATGCCCCAATATGCGCCTACATCACCCTCATCGGCAATTTTCCAGTCTTCGTCAAAGGAAGAAAAGTAAAAAATATCAACATTTTCTTTTTCGGCCCAATGGTAAGTATCTACGAAATAGCGAATTGCGTTTTCAAAAGAAGGCACAGCAGCGCCCTCGGCGGTGCCTTGATCTGGCCAGCCGGTTTCACTCACAATAACTGGTTTACCATTGGCAACATTAACCGCGCGGCTATACATGTTTTTCATATATACAAGAGCATGCTCGGCTGGGTAGCCTTCCCAAAACGGATAACAGTTAGCAAAAATAACATCGCATGCGTCTGCCACCAACGGATAATCTTCAAATAAATAATAGGCGTCAACGTAACCCACTTTTACACCTGGTGCACCTTCTTTGGCGCGATTTATATAATCGACCAATTGTGTGTCTGTCATTTCTTCGCGCAGCATTACTTCATTACCCACCGCAAGCATGTCTGCATGTCCAGCTTGAGCAATTTTTATCGCATTTTGCAGTTCTTTTTCATTATTTTCTAAATTATCTTCTAACCACACACCCACCAGAGTTTTAAGGCCATATTCGGCGGCTATTTTGGGAATTAATTCATTACCCTCGGTGCATGAAAATGTACGTATCCACTTAACGTAAGGTAAAATAAGCTGCAGACGTTCGTGGATTTGTGCTTCTGTGATTTGGGTGCCCGGTCCTTGACCAGTAATGTAAGGACTAAAAGACAAACCGTGGATTTTGTTGCTTAGCAGTTGTTTTGCTTCAGCTCGCAGTTCGTCAACCGACAAGTGCATAGAGTTTGCACCACGATGGGCTTTATTTCGATAATACTTTGAGGACATATATTTCTCCGATTTGCACCCACAAAAACGTAGGCTATCAATCACTTAGTAGTTATTGGTTAACAGGCACGAAGAATGAACTCTATGCCCCATGTTTACTAGGCTTTTATTTGCCCAGTACTTGTATACTATTTAGCTACCGCTTCAACAGCTAGCTTGGGCGTTCTGTCAGAGTTATATATGCCCCAGTTTTTTTCAGCAATACCATCTTGTTTATCTTCACCGCCTTTCCACTTTTCATCAAAAGCTTCAAAATAGAAAGACACAATTCGATTGTCTGTAAGCCATTGTCTGTAAGCGTCAAAGAATATTTTCTGTGCTTCTTCACTGGCTTCAGCAATAATTAAGCGTTCATCGCCGTTTGTAATGACTGAACTAGTAGCTGAACCCGATTCCCCAAGAACAATCTGCTTATTTGGGTGCAATGCTTGAATATCATTAAAAGTGCTTTCGGTCCAAGGCATCGAGTTTTCTAGCGTTTGTGAATTCCACATCGCATAAGCATGCAATACAATATAATCGAGTGCGTGGGCTATTTCCTGACTCCAAGGTTTGTTCCAAAAGTTATAGTCATCTGCAAGCGTCACGGGCACATTGGTGGCAGTTTGTACTTTTTTCACCCAGTCTAAATATTTTGAAACATCATGCTTTTCAAGTTTGTGCGCTGACCAGTCAACAAATATTTCATTGCCTAAATTAATACTAACCACTATGTCTTTATATTCATTCGCTAATCGAATGACTTCGGTAATTTGCTGCTCGTTTTCTTGGTCAGTTTGAGTTGAAGACAACCAAGCTCCTTGCATAACCTGTACCGGTAGATTATGTTTTTTTATTGTTTTTAAGACCTGCTCACTAGCAGCATCTGCAGCGTACATGCGAATAAGGTTCCAAGAAATGTCAGCGCTGTTTGTCAACAGTGTCATATCTTCGAGAATATCTTGTTCCGATGATACACTACCTTTATGCGGGCTTTCATCGTCTCGATAAGAACCATATGAAATACCCAAACCAATCCATTTGCCATTTATCATGGGGTCAAAAATTGGCTTTGTTTCTGTAGGTTTATCGCGTAGCGCTGACATATCGTTGGCCTTTGGGTTGACACTAAGATGAAAACAATGACAGGTAGTAATTCATATAAATTTAACCTGAACATAAAAAATAATCTCCCTAGTACATCAGGTGTCTACTGTTGTTAGCAAGTTATTTGAGTTTAAAAGGACTTTATTTAGGTTGTTTGGGAGATTTTTTGTTGAGCTTAACCGCACTTTTTATACTTTTACGGCATTGTGGATAACATTTTTTGTTAATTTTTTGTCCTAGCCATCACGTAAAAAGTTCATGTCACCGAATTATGCTAATTTTATTTAGAATATGACCTCTAAATGGAATATATTAACATACAGTTTACAATTCATATAAATAAATAAAAATATGTCGCATTACGAAACCCCCGCAAAAGATCGGATTCCATTTGGTGAAAAAGTTTCTTATGGAACTGGAACATTAGTACTCAACCTATTACCCGCTTCGTTAGGTATATTTGCATTTTTTTTAATAACGGGGTTTGGTGTAGATCCGATATTAGCGGGTCTGTTAGGAGGCCTACCCCGTTTATTTGACGCTATAACTGACCCTATAATGGGCTTCATCACAGATAATACAAAATCTAGATGGGGCCGACGCCGGCCTTATATAGTGGTGGGTTCAATTTTAGGGGGCACTATGTTTGCACTTCTGTGGCAGATAGACCCAGATAGCTCTCAAAACTATATATTTTGGTACGTCTTGTTGTTTTCTATGGCTTTCACCATTGGCAACACTATGTTTGCCACACCGTTTGTTGGTTTAGGGTATGAAATGACCTCCGATTATAATGAGCGAACCCGTTTGATGGCTTTCTCTCAGTTTATGGGGCAAATCGCATGGATGATTGTACCTTGGTTTTGGGTCATGATTGCCGACCCCAATCTATTTGACAGTCAAGCGCAAGGCGTGCGGCATATCGCAATATATGTTGCGGGGGCGTGTATTGTTTTAGGCATCGTACCTGGGCTATTTTGTAAGGGAATTGACAGCTCTAATATTGAAAATAGAGCAGAAATTTCGTTTAGTACTATTGGCAGCAATGTAATGGGCGTTTTTAGAAGTATTGCCCAAGCATTCAAAAATGCTGCTTTTGTAAGGCTTTGCGGCGCCACTTTCCTAGTATTCAACGGCTTTCAGTTAGTTGCATCCTTTGCCTATTTCATTATTGTTTTCCATATGTTTGACGGTGATTATGGTGCAACAGGTTCTTGGCCCGCGTGGTTTTCTACTGTCAGCGCATTTGTTACTGCGTTTCTTGTTATTCCTATCGTTACTTGGATGGCGAATAAATGGGGCAAACGCAAAGCCTTTATTATATCAACCGCAATATCAATGGTTGGTTATACATTAAAATGGTACGGATTCAACCCAGAAAATCCTTGGTTAATTTTTATGCCTATACCGTTGATGTCTTTTGGCATAGGCGGCTTATTCACCTTAATGTTAAGCATGACTGCTGACGTTTGCGACCTAGATGAATTAAACAATGGAATGCCTCGAAAAGAGGGAACGTTTGCCTCTATTTATTGGCTTATGGTTAAACTAGGACAAGCATTGGCGTTGATATTAAGTGGTATTGTACTAAAAGTAGTTGGGTTTGATGCCGGTTTGGCAAGCCAAAGCGCAGAAACGATGACGAATTTGCGGATCGCAGATATTATTATTCCTGCAACAACGGCTGGATTAGCCATTCTAATTATGTGGAATTATGATATTACCGAAGAAAAGGCGCATCAAATTAAAGAAGAGTTAATTGCGCGTCGCGGTGAGTTCTAAAACGGAGGCCTGCCAAATTATGACACTAATTAACCCAAAACGTTTGTATAAGCACGCTCAATCTGTCCGAAAAATCATATACGTTTATTGGTAAGGGGTGTTTAAAGATATATGAAGCAAGTCAACTCGAACTTACAATAGTTTTGAGCTTTTATTTTTTAAGGATTAGCTTTTGAGTCTTTTACAAGAACAAGCAAGCGACTATGCCTAGGACTAACCGTGAGGTAGTCAAAAAAGGCCGTTTACATGGTTTAGATTTCACCCGCGGGCTGGCTTGTCTTAGTATGCCAATTTTCCATACGGTCTATAATTTATATGTTGTTGGATTAATTGATACGCGCTGGACTCGGCATATTTTTTGGCAAATATACCAAGTGCTTGGCTTGGGCACGTTTGTACTGGTTTCTGGCATGGCATTCACCTTAAGTACACGTAAAACAGTAAATTGGCCTAGGCTGTCTAGGCGGGCGTTAAAATTGGCTGCTATCGCGCTGGCAATCACGGTAGTCACCTATATAGCCATGCCTGAAAGTTTCGTTAGATTTGGGGTATTGCATTTTTTTGCCACCGCAATTTTACTCGCGCCATTGCTACGACCCTTTGCACACTGGCTGGTAATCCCCGGGTTGGCGATTATTGCCTTGGGCTTAATAGTAACAAAAGCGGGATTATATCCCCAGCCTTGGTTATATATTACCGGCCTAATGAGTGAACGACCGCGTTCGATGGACTATATTCCGTTAATCCCTTGGTTTGGAGTATTTATGCTGGGTATGGGCTTAGCTAATTTTTTACCCACTAGCTACCAAAGTACACCCGCAAAAAACTGGATGAAACCAGTGATTTTCTTGGGTAAACACTCATTGCCCTTTTACTTAATCCACCAATTAGTAGTTTTTGGGCTGTTATGGTTAATTGCTTACATTGTGCTGTGACATTGTTTGTTTAGCTTGATTTATTTTGCCACTGCAATAAAACACCAATGTATACAAAACAGCGTCTTGCAGGGATGTCTTTTAATGGTTATTCTGGTATTTACAACAGATTAGTTTAAGAGCAACTATGCAACTACACACCCTGCTCCAGAAAATTAAAAGCAACCAGCCCGTTAATTTCGACCAAGTTGTTAAATTTATGCCCACTTACATCGACTGGAATAGCATATTTCGCGTTAGTTTGTCGGGTAAAAACAAACATTCAGTTAATATTATTAACGATGCTTTGTTTGATATATTACTAAAACAGAGTTTGCAGCCCCAAACACGTGCCCATGCAGCGAGTTTGACAATATCCTCAAGCCATGACCATAAATGCGATTCGGC
>JBLHMY010000098.1:0-8856 GCA_047621065.1 Glaciecola sp.
CATTGGACTTGCCATTAATCTTATTATGATTGTAGGTATTATGTCGATGATCCCAGGCGCTGCACTAACACTTCCGGGCATGGCGGGTATTGTATTGACCGTGGGCATGGCGGTAGATGCAAATGTACTAATATTTGAGCGAATACGTGAAGAAATACGCGAGGGCCGAAGCCCACAGCAGGCAATTCACTTTGGCTATGACAATGCTTTTTCAACCATTTTAGACGCTAACATTACCACCTTTATTGTGGGCATGATTCTGTTTGCAGTTGGAACCGGGCCTATTAAAGGCTTCTCGATAACACTGATGATTGGTATCCTTACGTCAATGTTTACCGCCATTATAGTTTCCCGTGTGTTAGTTAATTTGATTTGGGGCGGTAAACGCGTCAAGTCATTAATGATTTAAGGAGTTAGCAGATGAAATTCCAACTGTTGAGATTAGACAAGACCGTCAACTTCATGAAAATAAGATTTCCAGCACTTATTTTCTCGACCATCTTAATACTAGGTTCAATTACTTCATTAGCGATGAACCAATTAAATTGGGGCTTAGATTTTACAGGTGGTACTGAAATTCAAGTGGCCTATCCCAACGGCGCTAACTTATCTAAAGTGAGAGATGATTTGGCTGAAGCTAACTTTCCTAATGCCGTAGTTCAGAATTTTGGCAGTAGCCAAGATGTATTGATCAGAATTGCTCCACGCGATGATCTGCCTAAAGATGAAATTGGTGGCATAGTATTTGAAGTGCTTAAAGCCAAAGATGACACTGCAGAAGTGCGAAGTATCAGTTTTGTTGGTCCAAGTATTGGAGACGAGCTCACCGAGCAGGGGGGCTTGGCCATGCTGGTGGCATTGATATGTATTCTTATATACGTTGCAATGCGCTTTGAATATAGATTTGCACTTGGATCGGTATCTGCTTTGCTGCACGACGTTATTATAACCCTAGGCATGTTCTCGGTGTTCAAACTAGAGTTTGACCTAACCGTATTAGCGGCACTGCTAGCGGTTATTGGTTATTCATTGAATGATACTATTGTTGTGTCGGATCGAATTCGAGAAAACTTCAGGAAAATTCGTAAAGGCACGCCGTTAGAAATTATTAATATTTCGCTAACACAAACGCTTAACCGAACTATTATTACGTCATTAACGACTATTATAGTGCTGGTAGCTCTGTTTTATAAAGGTGGCGCGTTAATACACGGTTTTGCGACAGCTTTATTGTTTGGTGTCTTTATAGGTACTTACTCTTCTGTTTATATTGCAAGTGCAGTTGCGCTAGCCTTGGGCATAAGCAAAGAAGACTTAATACCGGTAGAAGTAGAAAAAGAGGGAGAAGACTTAGATTCTATTTAATCTGGGTCTGTAATTTGTTGTTTAAGCCCTAATGATGTTTTGTCATTGGGGCTTTTTATTATCTGTAATAGTCATTAATTCTAAGCCTTGATACACAAAAGCAGTTTAAAAATAGACGGTAATAACTATTTTTCAAACAATCTGAGCCAGTTTATGTAATCTTTTCGTATACTTGTTGTCAGTATTAATGAATTGTTAATTGTGGAGATGTTAATGGACTTAAAAAAGATGATGGGTGGCCTTTCTAGCTCTGGCGCCTTAAGCGGTTTTATGGGCGGTGTTGCAGGTGGTGGGTTAACCAGTATGATTGCTAGTAAAAAGGGTCGTAGTGTGGGTAAATCAGCGCTTAAAATTGGTGGTTTAGCGGCTGTTGGTGGACTTGCTTGGAAGGCTTATCAAAACTATTCGGCTAAAAGCCAAGGTGGTCAACAAGCCCCCGAGCAAGGTCATCAGGGAGCATTGGGCAATAGCTATGCTCAGCAAGCACTACCAGTTGTGCAACAAGCTGCACAACCGAGTGCCCAGCAAACTGCCCAGTTTGATTTTGCACCGGCTCGTATTCAGCAGCAGCAGTTTGAGGAAGTAATACAAGACAGTAACCCAAGCGGACAAATGTTATTAATGCGCGCCATGATAACCGCCGCACACTCCGACGGTCATATTGATGACAGTGAGCGTCAGCGGATTTTTGCGCAAGTTGAAGCCATGGAACTAAGTGTAGAAGAAAAAGCAACCTTGTTTGACGAGCTTAGAAAACCGCTTGATTTAACCAGCTTAGTATCGCAAGTACCTAATGCGCAAACTGGCATTGAGGTTTATGCAGCAAGCGCTACGGCTTTGGATTTACAACAGCAAGATTCGCAAGTTTATTTGCAAGCGCTGGCCAACCAGCTATGTATTCCTGCTGATTTAACTGCGTCGATACAGCAGCAAATTCAGGCTTACTAAATAAGTGGGGCGCGCAGTTATATGTATTTTGGCGCGCCCAAAAAAAATCCAATAAGCTGCAACTTTTGCTGCCTAGCGTCCGTAATACTTAATTACATGACGTTGCTTGTTTCCAGTTATTAATTAGGAAAAACCCCGTATGAAAGTATTAAAAATATCCTGTGTGATTATTGCGTTATCAATGGCAAGCTGCGTGTCATATGTGTTTGCAAAAATCCCATTTAACGAGATGCCCGCAGGCGAATATAATCTTGATTTAAGCCACGCTTCGGTGGTGTGGAAAGTGTCTCATTTGGGTTTGTCAGACTATGTGGCTCGCTTTGCAGATTTTGATGCAAGCATCCAATTCGATCCCAGCAATGTTGAAGCAAGTAAAGTAACAGCCAGTATTAACCCAATGTCGATTCAAACTGCTTTTCCAAATGCCAGTGAGAAAGACTTTGACAATATTCTGGCGACCGATAAAGCATGGTTTAATGCTGGGAAGTTCGCCAGTATTGAGTTTGCATCTACATCTATTGAAATGACGGGCGACAAAACAGCCGTAATGCAGGGTGAGTTGCGCTTTTTAGGGGTGTCGAAGTCGATTAGTTTAGATGTTATTTTTAACGGCGCTATGGCTAATCAACCATTCAGCGGCAAGCCTACATTGGGCTTTTCAGCTAACACCATTATTAAGCGTTCAGATTGGGGAATGTCAAAATATGTACCTAACATAGGCGACAACGTTGAAGTGATGATTGAAGGCGAGTTTGCCAAAACACTTTAGTGACTGGCGATGTAAACAGTATGAGCATAAATTCAAATATAAGCCAAGGTAATAGGTACCATAGCCTTAGCATATTGTTGCACTGGACAATTGTACTTGGCCTATTGTTTATGTTTATAAGCGGCTTGTATATGGTCAATGCTGATATATCTAAGGCAGATCAGTTTAAGCTTTTTCAAATACACAAAGCTTCTGGCGTTATTATGCTATGGGCAATAATACTACGCATTAGTGTAAGGGCTTTTACCAAAGCGCCGGTTGCAGTAAACCAGCTTACTACGCAAGAGAGTAGGCAGGCTAAATTTGGGCATATTTTATTATATGTGGCGTTGCTTACTATGCCGTTATCGGGGTGGCTTATGGTATCAGCTAGTCCTTTTGGTCTGCCCACCTTGGTATTTGTTGATTGGATAAACTGGCCGCATATTCCCGGCGTTGCTCGAAACAAAACCATTGGTGCTATTGCAAATAACATACATTGGATAACAGCAATAGCCCTTGCTGCATTAATTATTGGACATATTGGTGCGGTAATATGGCACAAGAAACAACATAAAGTTAACTTACTCAAAAGAATGTGGTGGTCAAAATCATGATGAAGGTATTTGAATATAAATGGACAAAAACCAAGGGTTTGAATCTATTTATATGCCTATTTATAGCAAGTGCATCGGTCTATGCATTGCAAAGTACTCAAGTCGATAATAAGGGCAGTAAAGCTGGTTTTTCAGGCAATCATGTGGGAATGCAGTTTAACGGCGAATTTGAAAAGTGGCAGGCTACTTTGGTTTTGCCACCTCAAAGTAATCCTAGTGTTACGGCTACTTTCGACTTAACTTCAGCAAAAACTGGCGATTTTACGTATGATTCAACATTGCCAGAAGGAGATTGGTTTGATGTACAAAACCATCCACAGGGCAGTTTTGTTAGCGATACTGTTGAACCGGTAGACGGTGGCTATAAAGTAAGCGGTAAGCTAACTCTAAGAGGCGTCTCCAAAACGCAAACATTTATTCTTAAACAGGCGGGCAATAAACTTGCCGCAGAATTCGTAATAAATCGTTTGGATTACGCCATTGGCTTCGAATCAGACCCACAAGCAGAGTGGGTGGACAAAGACATTACTATAACCTTAAATTTAGGCCTGAATTAGTGTAAAGGTAAGCGTTAAACGCTTACTTTAATCGTTTAACGATATTTTGCACAACGCGAGGGTTCCCTGCTACTAGGCCATTAGCGCTTCCCGCTAGTTTAAGCTCGTCGTAAAGTGGGTCGTTGTTACCAGCATAGTCGGTGACTAAACCACCAGACTCTTTGACCAATAATTCGCCAGCAGCCATGTCCCAAGCTTTCAAACCTTTTTCCCAGTAACCGTCGTATCGACCGGCCGCGACATAAGCTAAATCAAGCGCAGCTGAACCAGAACGTCTTACATCACCACAGTCTTTGAATACTTTAGCAAATTTGGCTAAGTCCTCGTTTAACGATGACTTATCTCTGAATGGGAGTGCCGTTGCTAATATTGTGTTAGATAAGTCTTTTGCTTTTGTGCAACGTAACCTATAACCGTTTAACTGCGCGCCGCTGCCTTTGGTTGCTGCAAACAGTTCGCCGCGGATAGGGTCAAATATAACCGCTTGGTCAAGTTTGCCTTTAAAAATAAGCGCAATAGAAACTGCAAAGTGAGGAATACCTGATATAAAGTTGCTGGTGCCATCAAGTGGGTCAATAATCCAGGTGAAGTCGTCGTTGCCCTTTACCTTGCCGCCTTCTTCGCCTATGAATGAGTGGTCTGGGAAAGACTGCTGAATTTTACTAATAATGGTTAGTTCGGCCTCTTTGTCGATTTTAGTCACAAAATCGTGAGCGCCTTTTGATTGAATATCTAAATCATCGCGGTTTTCATAACCGCGGGTAATCACATTTCCTGCCGCACGCGCTGCGCGCACCGCAATATTAAGCATAGGATGCATACTAACCACCAAATTGTAAAAAGAACATAGTTGAAAACGGGGCGGAGTTTAGCAGATGTTGACGCTAGGCTCAATTAGCAAGAAACAAAAGTTATACGCATTGTTTAAAGATGGCTGTCAACGCATCACATTTGATGTTGTGTATGCTATAATTTGTGTCCTATATTGTCCGCTATTATATGTGCAACATCGTATATAAACTGTGTCCATTTACAACTGCGTTTTATACAAAATATATGAAAATTGCATACCTGTTTTATGCGCCTTTTGCTAACCTGATTTTTAGGAACTAACATGCTCGACGCCATTAGAATTGTACTCGTGAATACCTCGCATACCGGCAATATTGGCTCTGCTGCTCGCGCCATGAAAACCATGGGTTTGAAGCAACTCTACTTGGTTGATCCTGTGACACAGCCCGACAGCAAAGCAAGTGCGCTAGCGGCCGGAGCCACCGACATTCTAGCCAATGCCATTATTGTTGACACACTGCCTCAAGCAATTGCAGATTGTGGGCTAGTTGTTGGCACGTCTGCACGTTCGCGCACGCTTTCTTGGCCTATGCTAGATTCACGCGAGTGCGGCGAAAAACTAATTTCCGAAGCGGCTAACTATCCGGTTGCACTGGTGTTTGGACGCGAAAACAGTGGCCTTTCGAATGAGGAGTTACAGCAATGTAATTTCCATGTATGCATAAATGCTAATCCTGAGTACAGCTCATTAAACCTTGCCGCCGCAGTACAAACGCTATGTTACGAAATTCGCATGCATCATTTGGCGCTGGAACGTGCACCCTACTTGAAACGGGAGCCGCTTGAAAACCCCTATCCGCTAACCAATGAGTTAGAAAACTTTTACGAGCATTTTGAAACAACATTTGCCGAGTCGGGGTTTATACGCTTACATCATCCTGGTGCAATTATGTCAAAAGTAAGACGTATGTTTAATCGTACTCGTTTGGAGTCGCAGGAGCTTGCGATTTTACGAGGTATGCTGTCGTCGGTAGACAAAACTGTCAAAGACTTAAAATAAAGAATAATTATTATGTTTATGTTTAATAGAGTATCTGAAGATATCAATAGTGTTTTTGCCCGCGACCCAGCTGCGCGAAACAAGTGGGAAGTGTTTTTTAATTATCCGGGCTTACATGCAGTATGGCTGCACAGAATAAGTCATAAATTATGGGGATGGGATTTAAAATGGTTAGCACGGTTTGTATCTAACATAAGCCGCTTTATTACCGGTATTGAAATTCATCCTGCGGCACAACTAGGCCGACGTGTATTTATTGACCACGGTATAGGAGTTGTTATTGGTGAAACCGCCATTGTGGGCGACGATGTCACCTTGTATCACGGCGTAACTTTAGGTGGAACTAGTTGGAAAGCAGGTAAACGTCATCCAACTCTTGGTAATAATGTTGTTATTGGTGCCGGCGCAAAAATACTTGGCCCTATTACTATTTGTGAAAATGCCCGAGTAGGTTGCAATTCTGTTGTGGTAAAAGATGTTCCAAGCGGTGCAACATGCTTAGGTGTGCCTGGGCGTATTATTATGCCAGCTATAGACTCAGATGAGACCGATGGTAAACGCAAAGAAATAGCTCAAAAATATGGTTTCGATGCCTATGCAATTGCAAATGATAATCCAGACCCGGTTGCAAATGCCTTAGGTGTAATGCTTGAACATGTCCATTTAATGGATAACAAAGTAGAAGAAATGTGCAAAGTTATACAATCCTTAGGGGGAGATGTGTGTTCTGAGTCAATTCCCAAGTTAAATGCAAAAGATTTCGCTAATACGGGTATATCTCCTACTATGAAAGATGCGGCAAAAGAAGCGTTTGACCCATATATTTAAGTGATAGGTGAATGTTATATAAAGGCTATTTATTCCTTATATTGCCACGACAAAAGCGCGATACAAGCGCACACAAAGACTAGGTGATTTGTTGAATTTACAAATACGTTTACGCTTTACATAATACTTGACTAAAATACTAGGGTAAATACTTGACAAATTTAGTCAAGTATATAAGATCGTGATCAGTCGAGACATGCCAAGAAGAGTGCAATGAAGTTAACATCAAAAGGTCGATACGCGGTAACAGCTATGCTTGATGTAGCTTTGCATTCACAATCTGGGCCTGTTCCTCTAGCTGATATATCGGAACGTCAAGCAATATCATTGTCGTATTTAGAACAGCTGTTTTCTAAATTGAGAAAAGAAGAGTTGGTAACAAGTGTTAGGGGTCCTGGTGGCGGTTATCGCTTAGGCAGAGAGCCAAGCAATATAGCTATTGGCGACGTTATCCGAGCAGTAGATGAAATTGTAGACGCTACTCGGTGTCACGGTCAGTCTGATTGCCAAGGCGGAGAGCGTTGTTTAACTCATAGCTTGTGGCAAGACTTGAGTGACCGAATCAGCGCATTTTTAAACAGCATTACCCTAGGCGAACTTATGCATCACCGTCAGGTGAAAGAAGTCGCAGGCAGACAAGATCAAACTGCCAAATCCATTTTACAAAATATTGAAATTAGCATGCAGCTATAAGCGGAGTAAAAGATGAGTAAATTAAACCTACCAATTTATCTAGACTATTCGTCTACCACGCCGGTCGATCCGCGTGTTGCCGAAGCAATGAAAGAGTGTTTATCACTTGAAGGTAACTTTGGTAACCCAGCATCAAGATCGCATAAGTTTGGTTGGGTAGCAGAAGAAGCTGTAGATATCGCACGTAATAACGTTGCCGAGTTAGTTAACGCCGATCCACGTGAAATTGTGTTCACTTCGGGCGCAACCGAGTCAAACAACTTAGCTATTAAAGGCGCCGCCACGTTTTATAAGAAACGTGGTAAGCATATTATTACGCTGAAAACAGAACATAAGGCTGTGCTAGACACCACCAGGCAGTTAGAGCGTGAAGGTTTTGAAGTGACCTACATGCTACCTAAATCTAACGGTTTGGTCGATTTAGAAGAGTTGCAAGCAGCAATGCGTGAAGATACTGTTTTAGTATCAATTATGCATGTCAATAATGAAATAGGCGTTATTCAAGACATAGATGCCATTGGCGAAATATGTCGTGCGCGCAAAATTATTTTCCATGTTGATGCCGCTCAAAGCACTGGTAAAGTGCCAATTGACTTGCAAACGACCAAAGTCGATCTTATGTCATTCTCAGCGCACAAAACATATGGTCCAAAAGGCATTGGTGCTCTTTACGTCCGCCGTAAGCCTAGAATCAGAATTGAAGCGCAAATTCACGGCGGTGGTCATGAAAGAGGAATGCGATCAGGTACATTAGCGACACATCAAATTGTGGGTATGGGTGAAGCGTTTCGTATAGCTAAAGAAGAAATGGCGACAGAAACTGACCGAATTTTGATGCTCAGAAACAAACTATGGAACGGCATTAAAGATATGGAAGAAGTCTATCTTAATGGCGACCTAGAACAACGAGTGGCACACAACCTTAATGTGAGCTTCAATTACGTTGAGGGCGAATCACTTATTATGGCACTTAAAGACATGGCAGTATCTTCGGGCTCGGCCTGCACCTCTGCTAGCTTAGAGCCATCGTATGTGTTACGAGCATTAGGCCTAAATGATGAACTTGCGCATAGTTCTATCCGATTTAGCTTTGGACGCTTTACGACCGAAGCTGAAATAGATTATGTGATTGAAGTCATCTTAAGCAAAATCGACAAGTTGCGTGAAATGTCGCCACTTTGGGACATGTTTAAAGATGGTGTCGATTTAAGTTCTGTTGATTGGGCCCACCATTAATTGAGTATTGCG
>JBLHMY010000099.1:0-8839 GCA_047621065.1 Glaciecola sp.
CGCAGTTGCGCTTTTACGCGTTTAGCAATTAGTCCTGTTTCAGTACTATCGGCATCGATAGCTTCAGCACCAGCGCTAAACACCAGTTTTACCATCGCTTCTGACTGTAAGTAAGCGATAGGAATTGGAATGGCTAATTTATCAACAATATAGTCGGCTAACTCTTCTGTGAAATGTTGAATTTCTCGTTTGACTGCCGCTCTAAATGAAGCTGATGTGCCGGTATGCTCACGTAATAAAAGGCGAAACACATTGGGGTTACTAAGAATAAACTCTATAAACGTATCTACCGAAATATTAATAATACTGCCACCCGATGCAATACGTTGGCGTGCTTGACGCATTAATTGACGAAGTGCTAAGCCCGACTCATCAACGAGGGTGAGCCCTAACTCATTAATATCGGCAAAATGTCGATAAAAAGATGTTGGCGCAATATTAGCTTCACGCGCAACTTCGCGTAAGCTAATTGTGGTAAAGCTTTTGTTGTCGTCTAACAAGGTAAATGCGCCGTTTATAATGCGCTGACGAGTTTGTTGTTTTTGCTGTTGGCGATTCATGCACGAATGTTTACACAATTATTTCGTTATCTGCAATAAGTTTCTTGCACTAATTGAAACTAGAAGTTAAATTAGCTTACAGTTGTACGCCCAAATTTTGAGTATTTAATTTTGAAAAAACCCCCACTTATTCCTGTAACAGTATCCATCTTTGTCGCAACCACTTTGATTGCGTTTATTGGCACCCCGTTGTGGGCAATTTATGCGGGTATCGGCTGGGCAGAAGTTATTGTTGCCGTTGTATTATTTTTCTTCACCGGCATGTCTATTACTGCAGGTTACCATCGCTTGTGGGCACACAAAACCTATCAAGCGCATCGCGCTGTCAAAGCCGTCCTTGCGGTTGGTGGTGCCATGGCAATACAAAACAGTATTTTACATTGGTCAAGTGATCATAGAGTGCATCACCGGCACGTTGATGAAAACGACAATGATCCTTACTCAGCGACAAATGGCTTTTGGTTTTCACATATGGGCTGGATGTTAAGGGAATATCAAGCTAAGCGTTACTCCGACTATTCTAATTGTCGAGACTTGCAAAAAGATAAAGTCGTCATGTGGCAACACAAATACTATTTACCAATTGTGCTCATTGCTAACTTCGGCATTACAGGATTTTTAGGATTTTTAAATGGCGATATTATAGGCATGATATTAGTAGCAGGTGTTGCCAGGTTAGTAGCGGTACATCACGTTACGTTCTTCATCAACTCATTGGCTCATATTTGGGGTTCTCGCCCTTATACAGATACAAACACAGCGAGAGACAATGGTATTGTAGCGTTATTTACTTTTGGCGAGGGTTACCACAACTACCATCATATATTTGAATATGATTACCGTAATGGTATTAAATGGTGGCAATACGACCCAACTAAATGGTTAATAAAAAGCCTTTCATGGCTTAAGTTAACATCTAATTTACGCACAACACCTGAAGAACGCATAGAGAAAGCCAAACTACAAATGCAGTTTAAGAATGCTAAAACAACGCTCATCCATTTACCAAATGCCGATGAAGTACTTGCAAAGATACAGCTAGAGTATGATGTTTTACTCCATAAAATGTCTGAGTACTACAAAACCAAAAAGGCCTTAGTAGCCATGAAAAAAGAAACGCTTCAGGCATCTTATGAAAAATTAGAACTGGATTTTAAATATAAAGAAATGAAACAGTCATTCATTTTACAAAAAGAAAAGTGGCAATCGCTTTATTCTTTTTACATTGAGCCGCTTCAAACTCAGTAGGTAATAAAAAAGGATGCACACAGCATCCTTTTTTATGTTTTAAACCTTTTCGAGTAAGTTATACTAAATAGCTTTTTAAAGACAATTGTGAGTATGTTATTATTCGCGCCGTCCAAATTTCTATATAACTGATATGACCCAAGCCACTATAGACCACCGCTTTTCCGTTGCCCCAATGCTTGATTGGACTGATCGCCATTGTCGCTTTTTTTTGCGCTTATTGTCGTCTCGATCAGTGCTATATACCGAAATGGTGACCACCGGCGCAATCATATATGGCAAAGGCGATTATTTAAGCTTCAACAATGAAGAGCATCCTGTTGTATTACAACTGGGAGGCAGCAAGCTAGAAGACATGGCAAAATGCGCGGTGATAGCACAACAAAAAGGTTATGACGAAATTAACATAAACGTGGGCTGTCCTTCAGACCGCGTTAAAAACGGTAGTTTTGGTGCATGCTTAATGGCAACGCCCACCGTAGTAGCAAGCTGTATAAAAGCAATGCAAGCAGAAGTAGATATACCCGTAACTGTGAAATGTCGAATTGGCATAGATGATATGGATGACGACGCCGGCTTAACAGACTTTGTCTTGCCTATCCACGAGGCCGGGTGTGAGCATTTCATTGTACATGCACGAAAAGCATGGCTTCAAGGACTCAGTCCGAAACAAAACCGAGATGTCCCGCCGTTGAATTACGAACGCGTTTACCAGCTAAAACAAGACAACCCGCAATTAAAGATTAGTATTAATGGCGGCATTACCACGCTTAACCAAGCCAAGCAGCAACTGCAGTATGTAGACGGTGTAATGATGGGCCGAGAAGTATACGCAAATCCATTTATATTAAGTGACGTTGATAGCCAACTTTACGGTGATGCAAACACATCTCAACCGAGCAGAAGCGATGTCGTTGTTGCCATGACCGCTTACATTCAAGAGCAAGTAGCCCAAGGGGCTCGGGTTTGGCATATAGCTCGCCATACGCTTGGACTGTTTCAAAGCCAGGTTGGCGGTAAAATATGGCGTCGGTATTTAAGTCAGAACGGCACGGCTAAGCACAACAACCCGCAACTACTAATGGAAGCTTTTGAACAGGTTTTGGCCGCTCAAGCCAAAGCAAATAGCGACGCGTTAATTTTTGGTCAAAATAACCAATAAACTTAGTCAAAACAACCACGCTGCAAATAAAAAACAACTCACTCAAGAAAACTCACTCTCATAAAAAAACTAAACCTATGTTTTTACTAATTAAAATATATTTTTTCATTCTTGGCACACCATTCGCAATAAGAAAAGTGTGACCGCATTGAGCGGCACAAGGTTTCACCGAGTAGTCAGCAAACCTTAACTAACACATTACATATTTCAGGAATACAAAATGAACATTAATCAAAAATTAGCGGCTTTATTGTTAATCACTGCTGGCACTCTTTCAACTCAAGTTACTGCGCAGGAAAGTGGCTTAGAAAAAATAGTGGCAAACCTTGTTAGCAACGCAGTCAATAATGTATCGGTTGAAATAGACCAACAGGTTCAAAAGGTAACGCTTACCGCTAGTAATTTAGTTTCGTTTGATGCTTCAAATCAATCTGTAGGTAAAGTAACCATTACCGATCTTGCTTCGGTAGACCACAAGCAAACTGATGATTCACAACAACACATGCAAAAAGTAAATACAGACGACTAATAAGTCTCGTCTGACTTTTTCAAAACATACTGTATACAATTTTGCTAAAGGAATAATACAATGTTAGCGCAATTCAGTTTGCTTAGTTTAGTGCTGTCCCCTGTCTTGTTTTACATAGGCGGCAGCATGTTATTTATACTACTTAAGCATTTAAATTTCATTAAAACAGATATTTAAATGAGATTGGTAGGAATTAGCTACATAATAATCGACCTTAACAAGAACGGCTTGGGTCAAGCTACAGCAAGGTATTTGATAAATTGCGCTGTACAAAGTGCTAGTAAGCTCTAAAACGGAGATAAATGATGAAAACAGTACTTAACGACAAACGATTCTTTAAAAGTGCACAGCACGCCAAAATATCGGGGGTATGTGCAGGCATTGCTAAATATTTTAATATTAGTCCTTGGATTGTTAGAGGTCTCACCATCGGTGTGTTTTTGTTCTTCCCATTCGCCGTTGGACTAGCCTACGTTCTGGCTGTTTTATTGCTCAGATATAAATAGTAAGTTGTGTCAATTGCAAATGCCTAATATATAACACTTGGGCAGCACTTAATCAGCGCCAGTTTAGCCTTGTACATTATCAAATGTAGTAAATTAATTTGCTCTACTACTGCCCTCGCAGGTAAACTATAGTTTGACAAGGTCTTGCATCACTCCCCTTTAGATCAACAACTAAATAATTAAGGACAATAATGAGCTCCATTTTCACAACTAAAACTATAAGTGCGTTTATCGCCCTCATTATCCTCATGTTCTGCTTAATTGGTTTTTGGTGGAGTTTCGAGCCAAACGTATTTGATGTAGACGAAAAAGCAAAACAGCATGCGCAAAATAATAATCAATCAGTCGTGACCGGCTATACAACTACAACCGCTCTTATTAGCGTGCTTGAAAACATGTTAGATAAGCCTGGCGGATACCTTTATAACGATATGATGCCTCCAGGCATTGTGATGGATAACATTCCAAGCTGGGAATTTGGCGTGATTGAAATGAGCCGAGACTTAGCTCTTGCTATTCGTAGAGATTTTGGTCGTTCGCAGTCGCAGTCTATAGATAGCTCGGATTTGGCAGATGCACAAACAAGCTTGAATTTAGATAATAATCGTTGGTTACTTCCATCTACTGAAGGTGAGTATAGAAAGGCAATAAAAAGCTTATATATATATCGCGATGCACTTGGCAACTCAGGCGCCAGTGACAACCAGTTTTATGCGCGCGCAGATAATTTACGAGACTATTTAAAACAAGTCGAAAAAAGGCTTGGTAGCTTATCGCAAAAACTCAGTGCAAGTGTGGGTACTGAAGTCATCAATACAAATTTAGCAGGTGATGCTTCGGCTACTTATTCGTCGCCGGAAGCTGCTGTTATGGTAAACAAAACCAACTGGTTTAAATTAGACGATAATTTTTATGAGGCACGCGGTGCTAGCTGGGCTTTACTACATTTTTTACAAGCGGTAGAAACCGATTTTGCCGATGTTTTACGTAAGAAAAATGCCACCGTTAGCTTGCAACAAATCATTAGAGAGTTAGAAGCGACTCAAGGTTCTGTGTTTAGTCCCGTTATACTTAATGGAGCTGGCTTTGGATTACTTGCTAATCATTCATTAGTAATGGCAAATTATATTTCACGTGCCAACGCCGCCATAATAGAATTATCGGAATTACTAAATCAGGGTTAATTATGAAACAAATGAAAAAAGTACTATCACTTAGCTATTTGGTCGGCTATGCGAGTTTGGCTGGATGCACAGCATTGATTAGTGCACCTGCAATGGCAGACACAATTTTAGGCGGCTACGTAGGTATTCAGGGCTGGAACATGAGTGCCGAGGGCGGTTTTGCGCAAAACGAATCACTAGCGGCTTTTACGTTTGAAGAAGAAGCAAATACGAGTTTTTATGCAGCTTTAGAACACCCTATTCCTTTAGTGCCAAATATTAAGCTTGCCAGAACTACTCTAAATACGAGTGGTTCAAGTGTTATTAGCAACCAACTTAACTTCGGTGATCAAGTATTTTTAGTTGATGCTAGCATTTCTAGTCAAGTTGAATTAACAGCGACAGACTATATTTTATATTACGAGATACTCGACAACGATTTAATATCTCTTGATGTTGGTATAAGCGGTAAACAAATAGAAGGCGATATTTTTGTGGTCGACAGCAGCGGCCGTTCGGGCCAGCAAAATATCGATATCATTGTTCCAATGGGATATGCAAAAGTACAAGTTGGCTTGCCATTTACAGGCTTGTCGGTAATGGCAGAGGGCAGCTTAATAGCCATAGACGACGACTCATTCAGTGATTATCAAATTGCATTAGCGTATAACTTTGTAGAAACCTTAGCACTTGACTTGACTATTCAGGCTGGCTATCGCTCTAGTGAATTAGACCTCAATGATGTCGACGATATATTTGCTGATATGCAATTTGACGGTGGTTTTATTGGTATTGAATTTGACTTCTAATTTCCCTCAGTCCAAAACGGAATAAAAAATCAGCTTTTAGTCTTTCAAGTTATAAGGAAAAACCGCTACTCTTCTATCATACGAAAGAATAGCGGTTTTTTTATGAATCAACAAAACGGTAATTTATCATCACCTGGACTAAACGACATGCAGTTAACAGCCCTCACACGAGCGGTTTACGGCTTTAGTGAAGACCAGCTAATATGGGCTAGTGGCTACCTTGCCGGCTTGTCTTCTAGCGCTATTACTGCGCCACCAAATAGCGAAAGAAACTTACTAGACGCAAAACAACCGATATTAACTGTCTTATATGGCTCACAAACGGGTAATACAAAGCATGAAGCAAAAGCCTTTAGTGATCAAATAGCAAGCAAAGGCGCTAAAATCAACCTTGTTAGCATGTCGGATTATAAACCGCGAAAAATTAAAGAAGAAACTCACATGGTCGTATTTGTGAGCACCCACGGCGAAGGTGACGCCCCCGACGACGCTATCGAATTACATGAGTTTTTAGCAAGTAAAAAAGCACCTCAATTGCCTAATCTTAGTTATGCCATTGTAGGACTTGGCGATACTAGCTATGAATTCTTTTGCCAAACAGGTAAAGATTTCGATAGTCGCTTAGCAGCTCTTGGCGCAAAATCGGTTATTGCTAGGTTAGACTGTGACGTAGATTATGCAGACGACATTAATAGCTGGTCACAAACCGTTACTAGTTTATTAATGGCGTCGTTGAAACCTATAGAAGCAGCCAGTACTATAATTAATATTCCAGTTAATCAGGTAGTTGAGTCAGAATATAAAAACAAGTACAGCAAACAAAACCCGTTTGCGGCTTCGTTACTTAGTTGCTTAAAAATTACCGGCAGAGACTCTGTCAAAGATATCCAACACCTTGAGATCTCACTAGAAAATTCTGGACTACAGTATTCGCCGGGCGATTCACTAGGCGTGTATTTTACCAATGACGCCACAGTGGTAGAACGAATCATAAAAGCCACCAACACACACAGCGATGACTCGGTCACAATAAAAGAAGAAAGTTTTACGCTTAAAGCCGCCCTTTTAGAAAAACGAGAGCTCACCTTGAGTTACCCGGGTTTCGTCAAGGCCTACTTAGCCGCTACAAAAGACGCTGGACTACAGGCAATACTTGAAGACAAACCGGCTTTACGAATATTTTTAGAAGAACGTCAAATTGTTGATATAATTGAACAATTTCCTAATGTAATTGGTGCTCAGCAACTAGTAGATGCACTTAGGCCTATTAGCCCCAGATTATATTCAATTGCATCTAGCCAGAGTGAAGTTGAAGACGAAGTACATTTAACCGTCGCCCATATAGACTATGAAGCCTTTGGCACTCGTCATCAAGGCGGTGCTTCTGGCTTTTTGGCCACTCGGCTAGAAGAAGGAGCACCGGTAAAAGTGTTTGTTGAAAACAACAACAACTTTAGACTGCCTGCTAACCCCGAAACGCCCATTATTATGGTGGGTCCCGGCACCGGCATAGCGCCTTTTAGAGCATTTATGCAAGAACGCGAAGCAAGTGCAGCCGAAGGCAAAAATTGGTTGTTTTTTGGCAATCCCAGCTTCACACAAGATTTTTTATATCAAGTAGAGTGGCAGCGCCACTTAAAATCTGGTTTGTTGTCAAAAGTAAGTTTGGCATTTTCGCGCGATCAGGCCGAAAAAATATATGTACAAGACCGCTTGCTAGAAAATGGCGAGGCCGTTTTTGAATGGCTTGAACAAGGTGCCCATTTTTATGTATGTGGGGACGCTATGCACATGGCCAAAGATGTTGAAAAAGCACTGTTAAACATTATTCAAACCCACGGCAAGGTAGATGAACAAGATGCAAAAAGCTATTTAGTGACTATGCGTAAATCAAAACGTTACCAAAAGGATGTTTACTAATGAGTAACAAAAATCTTCACCAAGTTGCCGGTAAACTTTCCGATAACGAGCGACTCAAAGCCGCAAGTAAGCACTTACGTGGCACCATTACCACCGACTTAAAGGACGATGTTACTGGTGGCTTTACGGCTGACAACTTTCAGTTAATTAGGTTTCACGGAATGTATCAGCAAGACGACCGCGATATACGTGCCGAGCGCGCTAAACAAAAGCTAGAGCCCTTGCACAATGTGATGCTAAGAGCACGTTTACCGGGCGGCGTGATTACGCCAAAACAATGGCTTGAAATAGATAAGTTTGCCGAAGAAAAATCTATTTATGGCAGCATTCGTTTAACCACCAGGCAAACATTTCAGTTTCATGGCGTACTCAAACCGAATGTTAAACCCATGCATAAGTTGCTTAACGCCACCGGCATTGATTCAATCGCCACAGCTGGCGACGTAAACAGAAACGTACTGTGCACTTCAAATCCAATTGAATCTGCGGTACATAAAGAAGCGTGGGATTGGGCAACAAAAATTAGCGAACATTTATTACCTAAAACTAATGCCTACGCAGAAATTTGGTTAGATGGCGAAAAAGTAGAGTCTACCCAAGAAGACGAGCCTATTTTAGGTAACAATTATTTGCCCCGTAAATTTAAAACAACGGTTGTTATTCCCCCGCAAAATGATGTTGACGTTCATGCTAACGACCTTAGTTTTGTAGCAATTGCCAAACATGGAAAACTAATTGGCTTTAATGTACTGGTAGGCGGTGGCTTAGCCATGACACATGGCGACCAAAGTACCTTTCCGCGTAAAGCCGACGATTTCGGTTTTATTGAGCTTAAAGACACGCTAAACGTCGCTGCAGCAGTAGTTTCGACGCAACGAGATTGGGGTAATCGCGTTAATCGCAAAAACGCTAAAACAAAATATACGCTTGAGCGCGTAGGCG
>JBLHMY010000100.1:0-8739 GCA_047621065.1 Glaciecola sp.
TACCTAACGCCGGTGGTGCGCTATTTGAAAACCCAGGGCGATTCCCTTTGGCGGTGTCGGCAACTAAAGTAAATTGAGGAATAACCAGTAACTCGCCTTTAATATCTAGTAAGCTAAGGTTCATTTTTCCCTCACTGTCGGGGAAAATACGTAAGTTAGCCATTTTTTTAGCTAACTTTTGAGTGCTGCTGATGGTGTCTTTTTTTTCAACACCTAGTAGCAATAATATACCGGAATCTATTTGGCTAATGGTTTCATTTCCAACCACCACTTGAGCGCGTTTAACGCGCTGAATTAGTCCAATCATGTGCTTCCCATCATATAAAAATACTAGTTTTGTTTTAGTAATGCTTTCATCTGACTAAGGGCTTTTACTAAGGCTTCGCTCGTGCCTTTTTCTGTCATGCTATGGCCTGCGTCTTCAACAATGCTCAGGATTGAATGTGGTAGTGCTTGATGAAGCTTAACCGCAGATTCGCATTTACACACCATGTCATAACGTCCATGTACAATATGTAACGGTACCTCACTTATTTTGTGCGCTTGATCAAGAATATAATTAGGGGGCATAAAACAATTGTTTAGCAAATAAAAACATTCTAGCAACGCCAAAGAGTAAACTTGTTGATTAGAAGCGTAATCACCATCGGGCATTTGAATTTTTTTTAGTTTAGATATACTGCCTTCCCAATTAAACCAGCGACCTGCAGCTTGGTGTCTTAAACTTTCGTTGGTATGAGTAAGTTGGCCAAAGTACCACTGGCATAATGATTGCTGTTGTGACCTGGTATTCTCATACTCTTGGGTAAACGCCTTGTATTCAAGCGGAAATACTTGACTTGCACCTTGGGTGCTCGAGGTAAACCAATTTGCATCTTCTTCACGACCTAAAAAGATACCCCTTAGGATTAAGCCTGAAACGCGGTGGGGATATGCAATCGCGTATGCTAGGCCTAAAGTTGAGCCCCACGACCCCCCAAATATTAGCCATTTATCAACATTGAAAAACATACGTAAAGCTTCAATGTCTTCAATTAATTTTGAAGTCGTATTGTTTTCTAGTTCACCAAAAGGTTGGCTTAGTCCGCATCCTCTTTGATCAAAGGCAATGAGGCGATGGTCATCACTAACAAATGGCCATAAATAATTTTGGCCAATTCCCGCGCCTGGACCACCGTGCAAAAAAAGTGTCGGAATACCAGATTTATTACCTGACTCTTCAACGTGAAGGGTGTGTCCATCGGAGGTCAGAAATTTGAATGTTTTTATAGATTTTATGCCGTCCAACTTTGCTAATTCCTTGTTTCTTGGCTTAAGGTCTATTATCGTACATTATCTGCCAGTTTTAGAAACGTAAAAGTACCTAAAGTTGGATATTAAATTAGCATTTATATCGAGAACACTATGCTTCGTAAACTATTAGTACCCGGCGCTGCGGTTATATTGCTTGGAGGCTGCGCCTCGGCGATCCAAGACACCTATTTTGATATGTGGGAATCGGTGGGAGTTGAAAAAAGAGAAATTTTAGTGGATAGAGTGCAAGCAGCGCAAGAAACACAACAAGAAGCACAGCAAGAATTTGCCAGCGCATTAGAGGAATTTAGCGCACTACTTAATTTTGATGGTGGTGAACTTGAAGAGGTGTATAACAACCTTAATGACAAGTATGAGTCGAGCCGAGACGCTGCGCTTGACGTTACTAATCGTATAAACAAAGTGCAAAGTGTTGCCGATTCTTTGTTTCGAGAGTGGCAAGCTGAGTTGGAGCTTATCTCAAACGCAAACTTAAAGCGTAATAGCCAAGGTAAGTTAAAAGAAACGCAACGTAAATACGACTCTTTGTTAAAAAAGATGCGTAAGGTTGAGACCAGCATGACCCCAGTTTTGATAGCGCTACGTGATAATGTGTTGTATCTAAAACATAACTTAAATGCTAATGCAGTAGGTGCTTTGCAAAGCGAATTTAATACAATTAAACGTGACGTTGATTTGCTAATAAACGAAATGAATATAGCCATATCGGAGTCTGAGGATTTCATTAAGTCGCTGAAAACCTAAAAAGCCTTAGTTTATGCGCTAGCAAAGCCAGTCGTTAACTGGCCGTTTTTATGCATAAAACCAACGTTATTAATCTTGGGCTTCTATCTGTGCTACATCTATTCCCATTTCTACCATAATGGTTCTTGCTTCGAGCGGGATTCTAAATTTATTATCTTTTTTCAAATCAATATCATTAGGCAATGGTTGACCGGTAAAAGCATGTAAGAATGCTTCGCACAGTAACTCTGAATTTGTCGCATGACGTAAATTATTTATTTGCCTACGCGTACGTTCGTCGGTAAGCACCTGCAATACCTCGATGGGAATTGAGACGGTAACCTTCTTTACTTGTTCACTTTTTCTACCATGCTGTGCATATGGGTTAATGTATTCGCCGTTCCAATGAGCCATTGTTATTATCAGTCTGTAAGGTTAACGATTTACAAAGTTTAACTGGTCTAGCGAAAATATCAATATAGACGTCTAAATTGCTTGACGTCTACCTTGATGTTTTTGCGATTTATACCTTGTGCATAGGTGCGCTTAACGTGAGGGCACTTCGAATAAACGTTTTGAGAATAGCAAATATCTCTCCACAATCTTGATTACTGTCATTATGTACTTAATTTGATAAACTACATTAAATTGATTTTGCTTAACGAAATATCAATTACCAAATTATTCAAATAAA
This sequence comes from Glaciecola sp., assembly GCA_047621065.1. GTDB lineage: Bacteria > Pseudomonadota > Gammaproteobacteria > Enterobacterales > Alteromonadaceae > Glaciecola. The sequence continues at coordinate 2,732 of JBLHMY010000100.1, forward strand.
AGCTAGTAAGCTTTTGGAGCATCGTGGACATTTCAAACCAGTTTCAAAATTACCTGCGTCTACGTCTTGGGGTATTGAAGTCGATAGCGCTTAATTTTGCCAAAGATTTAAAGGGCGAGCGAATTACCGTTTCTGCAGGGCATTTAGCTTATGTCAGTTTGCTTTCGCTGGTACCGGTGATCATGGTCTTCTTTATGGTCATGTCAGCATTTCCTGCGTTTGAAGAGATTCGCGGTGAGTTTGAAGAATTCATTTTTAGTAGCTTTGTGCCTACCGCAGGCGATGTAGTGCAAAGTTATATGACAGAATTCGTGGGCAATGCTTCGGGTATGGGTGCGGCCAGTATCTTGGGTTTACTCGTAGTGGCTATACTGCTTATTTCAAACATAGACAAAACTTTTAACCACTTGTGGAAAACTGAAGTCCAACGGCCCATTATTTTTACTTTCGCTATTTATTGGATGATCATCACTTTAGGGCCGTTGCTTATAGGCTTGAGTATTGCGGTAAGTTCTTACTTGGCGGGTTTAGCCACTTTTGCCGACGATTACACGCCGGGTTTTGGCACGGCGGCTTTAAAACTGGTTCCTTGGGTTGCCGCTATTGGTGCCTTTATGATTTTGTATATGATAGTGCCCAACAGACCGGTGCGAGCAAAATATGCGTTTTATGGCGCTGTGTTAGCAACTATGCTGTTTGAATTAACCAAAAAAGGTTTTGCTTTCTATATTGCTAGTTTTCCCTCTTATGAGGTTATATATGGCGCGCTAGCCACTATTCCTATTTTATTCGTGTGGGTATATTTATCTTGGGTAGTGGTGCTATTAGGCGCGGTATTTACTTATAGCGTTACTATGACGTGTGAAGCCTTCGATAAAGAAGAAGCTTTAAGTGATGAGGGCGCGGCGAATGCTGAAGAAAACGATATCAATACCCAACAAGCCGCTTTTGAAACGGGCCTTGAAGCGTCTATTAACAAAACTACATAAAAGATTTTCATGCAAATGCTGCAATATAACATTGTCTAATTTATGGTTAGTTTGAACAATCGCAAGATAATCAAAAAGCTTGGTCAAGAATTTGTTGGGTAAATTCTTTCCGTAAATAAAAACCGCGCGGTCTAGTGAGAACAGTAGCGCCTTTGCTTCCTGTAGCTTGTGTAAGCGCGCGACCGTCTGCAGCTTTGGGCCTCAGTTGTAAAACCTGCCCAATACGAGCGGTAATAGATTCCACTTTTCCTAATGCAATCATATCCATTAGTTCCTCCCAGTCTTGCTGCATTAGCAGTGACTGCTGTTTACTAGGCTGCCACATAATGGGTGAACCAATTATGCGCTGCGCTGGCGGTATATCGCGCTCTCCTTGAATAGGTATCCACAATACTTTTTGCAGTTTGTTGCGCACGTTTGATGTTTGCCATGTTACTCCCATAATGTTTTGTAAGGGCGCGTAACAGACATAGGTTGTTTCTAAAGGTCGCAGTGCATAACTCAATGGCAAGGTTTTTAATTCAATCCCAAGTTCAACAAAATCTTGCTCGGGCTTGCTACCCGCAGTGGCGCCTAAGTAACATTCAATCAGTTGCCCAGTCCACCCTTTGTGTCGCTTAAAATTTGCCGGTACACTTACGCCCAATTCCAGCGCAACATCAGCAAGTGAAAGCCCCGCTAGCGTGTTTGCGCGTTGCATAAGTGCTTGTTCTGATTCTGGTGGTACTTGTATTTTCACAAAACTGCAACAATTCCTTTGATTAAGGCTAAGAATATGAAAGAATACTATCATATCAAAAAACAACCGCGCTAGGTAATCTAAGTGATTGATACCGAAGGGTTCCGCGCGAATGTTGGCATAATAATCTGTAATAAATCAGGACAAGTTTTCTGGGCCAGACGATACGGCCAACATTCATGGCAATTTCCACAAGGTGGAATTGACAAAGGCGAGACTGCCGAAGAGGCAATGTACAGAGAGCTAACCGAAGAAGTTGGCTTAACACAAAAAGACGTAAAAATTGAGGCAGTATCGCGTAATTGGTTACGTTATAAGCTACCCAAACGGCTTGTGCGCAAGGGTACCGATCCGATATGCATCGGCCAAAAGCAAAAATGGTTTTTACTGTCACTCACTTGTAACGAATCCGAAGTAGACTTAGCGGCTACTGGTCATCCTGAATTTGATGATTGGCGCTGGGTAAGCTATTGGTATCCCATTCGTAATGTGGTGTCATTTAAACGCGATGTTTACAGATGTATGATGAAAGAGTTTGCTCCCTTTGTTATGCCCAGTATAAAAAATCCACAGGCACCGCCAAGGAGAAGTAGAAATAAGCGCCGACACTAAACTTAGTGCCAATTGTAGCGCCACGAACCGCGCAGCAATTGGCTTAACTGATTAAAGGTCAATACGTCTAGTCAATACCTAAATTCAATTCTTAGTAAGGAAGACAATGCTTACCGTGCTTAAACAAATCATCCAAGAAGTAGGTCAAATTCCCGACCTGCAGCCGGCACTGATGCGTTTAGTCGAAATGGTACAGGAATCCATGAGGGTTGATTCGTGTTCTATTTATCTGACCGACTACCATAGGCAAGAATTACGTCTTGTTGCCACTGTTGGCCTTAACCCTGAAGCCGTGGGTAAAGTGAAAATAGGTTTTTACGAAGGCCTTATAGGACTTGTGGGAGACCGTGAAGAGCCAATAAATATAGAAAATGCTCGCCAACATCCAAAATACAAGCATTTTCCTGAAGTAAAAGAAGATGAATTTCACGCATTCATTGGAACGCCTATTATTTATCAGCGTAAAGTATTGGGTGTTATTTCAATGCAACAAGAAAGTATTCGTCGTTTCAGTGAAGACGAAGAGGCTTTTTTAATTACCCTAGCTGCGCAAATTGCCCTTGAGATTGTTAAGGCCGAAACGCTGGGCACCTTAAATCTTGAAAATAAAGTAATTGCCAATGAGTCCAGAGTAGTTAACGGAATTCCGGGTTCTCCTGGTTTGGTGCTTGGACAGGCTATTGCATATAATGCTAAGCATGACCTTAAGCAATGGGTAGCTAAAAAAACAAGCGACCCTAAAGGTCAAATTGACTTATATAGAAGCGCAGTAGAAAAAACCCGCATTGAAGTAGACCGGTTATCGGACCAAATAAAAGATAATATTCCTGAAGATGTAAGCGCTATTTTTCAGCTTTACCACCAATTATTAGATGCTAATAGTTTAGGCCGAGAAGTAGAAGTTAGCATACATAAAGGTTGGGACGCAGCATCATCGCTCAAGTTTGTAGTTGAAAACTATGCGGCGCGTTTTGAACGTATGAGTGACCCTTACATGCGCGAGCGTGCGGTTGATATTATGGATTTATCGAATCGTATATTGACCAATATTGTAGGTGATAACGATCAACAGCTTTTGCTCGACAAAGATAAACCTGAGCATAGTCAATATATTTTAGTGGCAACTGAAGTAAGCGCGCCCATGCTGGCAGAATTTCCAAAACATCTGTTGGCGGGTATTATTTCTATTAAAGGTTCAAATAATAGCCACGCTGCTATTTTAGCCCGTGCTATGGGTGTGCCCGCGGTAATGGGTTTGCATACAGTATCGCTCAATATTCTCGATAACCAAGAGTTATTTTTGGACGGCTATTCGGGCGAAGTTGTGCTTAACCTGAGCGACAAGAACCGCGCCGACTATAAGTTGCTTATTGAACAAGAAGAAGTGTTGCAAAGCAAAATAGCATCTGAAGCAGACAATCCAAGCATTACGCAAGATGGCATACGGGTTTCACTGTTGGTGAATACAGGTTTGTCGGCAAACGTCGAAATGGAGCAGTTTTTACAAGGCGATGGTGTGGGTCTTTATCGTACTGAAATTCCTTTTATGATGCGAGAACGTTTTCCATCAGAGCAAGAACAATACGAGTTGTACCATAGTTTGTTAAGTGCTCATCCGAGCAAAGAAATCACCATGCGTACCTTAGATGTAGGAGGCGACAAGCCACTTTCGTACTTTCCAATTGTTGAAGATAACCCATTCTTAGGATGGCGAGGTATTCGACTTACCCTTGACCACCCTGATATTTTCTTAGTGCAAGTAAGGGCAATGTTGAGGGCCAGTATAGGCTTGTCTAATTTACATATTCTGTTGCCAATGATTTCCAGTATAAATGAAGTGGTTGAATCTAAACGATTGATAAAACAAGCGTTTCTGGAAGTTAAGCAAGATGCTTATAATCAAGGTAAATTGTTATCGAAGCCTACAGTTGGCGTAATGCTTGAGGTACCAGCGGTAATTTTTCAGTTAGAGCAATTAGCCAAACATGTTGATTTCTTTTCTGTTGGGACAAACGATTTAACACAGTATTTATTGGCAGTAGATAGAAATAATGCACGTGTATCATCTTTATATTCTAGCTATCATCCATCGGTGTTAAATGCGTTAAAGCAAATTATTATAGAAAGTAATAAAGCGAACATTCCGGTCACCGTATGCGGTGAACTAGCGGGTGAGCCTGCAGGTGCAGTTATTTTACTCGCCATGGGTTATCGCAAATTAAGCATGAACGCTCACAGCTTACGTAAAATTAACTGGGTGCTGCGAAACACCAACGTTTCACGTATGCAGGGTTTACTCAATACCATTTTGCGCCAAGATACCCAGCAAGATGTTATTAGTTTAATCAATGATTATTTGGAATCTAAGCAATTAGCTGGGCTTATTAGGGCCGGCGGATAAATGGATCCTGTTTTTATATTTTTTTTACTTTGTTTAATATTAGGTTCGGTAGTTGGTGTGCTTGCTGGTTTACTAGGCATAGGCGGGGGATTAATTATAGTGCCCGCTTTTTTGTTCATGGCACAGCACTTACTTAATATCGATATTGAACATGGCATGCCTATGGCCATTGCGACTTCACTGTCCACTGTCATTTTTACGGGTTTGTCATCGGCTAGAACGCATTTGAAATTGGGTAATATAGACAGCCACGTTGTAACTTACTGTGCAATTGGCATTGCCGTTGGCGCAAGCTTAGGAGCTTTTTTTGCTACTAAAATTTCAGGTGTTTTATTGCAGCGAATTTTTGCTGGTTTGGTCATTGTGATAGCGCTTCAAATGATATTTGGCCGCAATAGGGTGTCGCGCAATACATTAAGTAAGCCTTCACTTGGCGTAATTGGTCTGGGCAGTGGTTTTATTTCAGCGCTAATGGGTATTGGCGGCGGCGCATTGCTAGTGCCTACATTGGTGTGGTTTCAACTAAATATTAAAAGGGCCATTGGCTGTGCGGCGCTATGTGGTGTTGTTATTGCTTCGTTTGGTACCTCAAGCTTCATTTATACTGGGTTTAATAAACCGTATTTACCCGAATATTCACTTGGTTACGTATATTTACCCGCAACCTTAGGCATAGTGATAACGTCAATGATCACTGCGCGAATTGGTGCTAAACTTACCGCCACGTTAGACACTCATAAACTGAAAAGAATTTTCGCTGTATTTCTGGTACTGGTGAGCATTCGTATGATCATAGGACTCGAATAACGATATGAACGAACAAACTTATCTTACATTTCCAAGCATAGACCCGATTATTTTTGAAATTGGCCCTATAGCTCTGCGTTGGTATGGACTCATGTATTTAATTGGTTTTGCCGCTGCGTATTGGTTAGCCTCTAGGCGTTTGCCGCGCACGGCTTGGAACAAAGATGAATTGAGTGATTTGCTTTTTTACTGCTTCTTAGGCGTAATTATTGGTGGCCGTTTTGGTTATGTAATGTTTTACAGTTTTTCATCATTCTTAGAAAATCCTCTCTATCTTTTCAAAATATGGGAAGGTGGTATGTCTTTTCATGGCGGTTGTATTGGTGTAATAACCGCCGCCTTTATATATGCAAAAATAAAGCAGTGGTCGTTTTTAGCGGTCGGAGATTTTATTTCGCCGCTGGTGCCTATTGGTTTAGGAGCAGGCAGAATTGGCAACTTCATTAACGGCGAACTGTAC
>JBLHMY010000101.1:0-8723 GCA_047621065.1 Glaciecola sp.
TTTTACGCTAAAAAGGCTCGTGGGTTAATGGCGCGTTATATTATTGAACATAAAATAGATGACATAAGTGCCTTGAAAAAATTTGACGTAGATGGATACTACTTTGTTGAAGCTGAATCTAGCTCCACCGACCTGGTTTTTAAGCGTAAAGAACGCTAAGAAAGTGCCCCTTAGAGCGAACAGCTTCATTAATAAACTTTAAAATACAGCATCTATTTAGCTGCTAGGTCCAGGCAAGCAAAAGCACTTACTCTGCGTACATTGTTTGTTGAAACTTAAGGTTCTGATTGCTGCGCCCCTGATTTATATCAATGCTGAACCTCAACACTTCTTTATCGGAAAAAGGCACGCTAGCCAAATAATAAATTGCACTGCCTTCTTTAACTTTTTTAAAACTTAAGGTTTTGCTAGTGCCCAGTAAATTACGGGCAGTACCGCTAATATTTACATCCTGCGCTTCTTTGGTGCGTTTGTTGAGCACTGAAATGTTAACCAATGCATTTTTGCTGCTACGAACAATATTGTTAGCGCGGGCAATTTCGGGCGTTAAAAAGGTAGTCGTAAAGGCTATATAATGCACTTCCCAATCACCTAAATCTTTCTTTATTTCAGCACTTGCTTGGCTAGCAACGCATGCAAGAAACAACCATACCGATAACCATATAAACTTACTTTTCATGTGTGCCTCTTTGTGTGTTCGCCAGTGGTGACAATACTCAATGTACCTATAATACAATTATGCCTATATAAATGGACCAAATGCGCTACTAAAAACACTAATAATAAATTGTAAACCGAGTAAAAATACTAATACAGATAGGTCTAAACCACCAATGGCTGGCACAATTTTACGAATAGGGCGCAGCAACGGTTCGGTTAATTGCCCCATTACCATTTCAACAGGATGACTACCTTGACTCACCCAACTCAAAATTGCGCGAATAATTATAATAATGAATATAAGCCATAAAACTTGATAAATAAGGTTAGATAATGAAAACACAAAGGCGAATAACAATGGAGGAAAGCTCCCTTGAGATATCACCTGATATGTTAGCACCTTAGCAAAGGCAATCAGTATTGCAAATACCAATGTAGCGGTATCTACAGGACCAACTGAAGGAATAATACGACGTAATGGACCCACAATAGGCTGGGTTACTTTAATGGTAAATTGACTAAAAGGATTGTAAAAGTCAGCTTTTACCAACTGTAGCCAAAGCCTAATTACCACAATCATTAAGTACATATTAAATATTGACATTAATAATGTTAACACTGGAGAAGCCATATTTATTTTCCTATTAAAACTGTTCCGACATTTCTTGCGCGCGTGTTACTGCTGCCTGCATGGCACGCGCGAACATGACGTCAATATTGTCTTGTTGTAGGCTTTCTACCGCTTTTGCTGTAGTACCGCCTTTAGAAGTAACTTGGGACCTAAGTTCAGATAATTCAAGTTCTGATTGATTTTGCATAAGAGTAGCGCTGCCTAGCATTGCTTGCTCTACTAAAGTGCGTGCGCTGGTTTTATCTAAGCCCATATTCATGGCCGCTTTTTGCATTACCTCGGCAATTAAAAAGAAATATGCGGGGCTTGAGCCTGCCGCTGCAATCACCGTGTTAATGTCATCTTCTTTAGTGACAACTAAGGTTTTGCCTACGCTTTGCATGATTTGCTCAACCAGCTTAACTTGTTCGTTGGTAATACTGCTGTTGGCATAAATGCCCGACATGCCTAGGCCAATGGCAGAGGGTGTGTTTGGCATTACGCGCACAATATTTGCATTTGCAGGTAAAAAATCACTTAAGCGCTCAATGGTCAAACCCGCTGCAATTGATACGAACAAGGTTGCAGGTTTGTTCACCGAAAATTCTTTGCACACCGCCCCCATTAGTTGCGGTTTTACCGATAGCATAACGATATCTGCAAAATCTATTGCCTCTTGATTGCTGTGAGTGATGTGAATACCTAAGTTGTTTTTGAGTGCATGTAGCTTGCCAACACTTGGGTTGCTTGCCATTATTTTATTGGCTGCATAACCCTTTTCAACTAAGCCAGTAATGATGGCTTTACTCATATTTCCTGCGCCAATAAAGCTGATAGTTTTGGTTGTATCCAAGGTGTCTCCTGTTAATTATGTAGGTTGGTGATGCTTAGTCGCGTTTACCAAAAATAGCTGTGCCTACTCTTACCATTGTACTGCCATATTCTACAGCAATATTAAGGTCATCGCTCATACCCATCGATAATGTATCTATCGTATTGAATTTTTGGGCACACTGGCTAAACAAATCCTGCATACTTGCAAAACTGTCTTTTCGCTCAGTATCACTTACGCCGGCTTTGGGTATAGTCATAAGGCCTCGGCATTTAATGCGATCTAGTGGCTGCAGCTGCTCAATGAAGTTTACCACCTCTGTTGGCGCAATACCGGCTTTGCTTTGTTCATCGTCAATATTAACTTGTACACAAATATTTAGGGGGGTGCGATGCACACTTCTTTGCTCATTTAAGCGTTTCGCAATTTTAATTCGGTCGAGGGAATGCATCCAATCAAAATATTCTGCAATAAATTTGCTTTTGTTTGACTGTAATGGGCCGATAAAGTGCCACAGGATGTCTGAATAGTCGGACATTTGTTGAATTTTTTCGACTGCCTCTTGTACGTAGTTTTCACCGAAATTTCGGTGTCCAAATTTATACGCAGATACTATATCTGATACGGGTTTGGTTTTACTTACGGCAAGCAATTGAATAAAGTTTGAGTCGCGTTTACTGGCGTTTGCTGCTTTTTTAATTTGCTCGTTGATACGCGCAATGTTTGTCGCTATTAAACTAGTTGCTTGAGTAGAGTCAGTTGCCATTACATTAATTTACTTATAGTTGGAGTTAGCCATTGGATATTAACGAATTATTAGCCTTTAGTGTTCAAAACAAAGCATCAGATTTGCATTTAAGTGCAGGCTTGCCGCCAATTATCCGCGTGGATGGGGAAATGCGAAAGCTTAATGTCCCTGAACTTGATCACAAAACCGTGAATGCGCTCATTTTAGATATTATGAACGATAAGCAACGTAAAGAATACGAAGAAAACCTAGAAGTAGACTTTTCTTTTGAAATTGAAAACTTGTCACGCTTCAGAGTTAACGCCTTTATGCAAAATAGAGGGGCGGCGGCTGTTATGCGAACCATTCCCAGCGAAATTTTAAGTTTAGAGCAGCTTGGTGCTCCCGAGATATTCAAGAAAATTATAGATCAGCCTACTGGTATAGTCTTGGTTACCGGTGCGACAGGCTCGGGTAAGTCAACTACATTAGCGGCTATGGTTGACCATATCAATGCCAACAAACGAGAGCATATTCTAACCATTGAAGACCCAATTGAATTTGTACATAAAAATAAACTGTGTGTACTAAACCAGCGTGAAGTGCATCGCGATACCCACAGCTTTGACAATGCATTGCGTTCGGCTTTACGTGAAGATCCTGATGTAATATTGGTGGGTGAATTACGCGATTTAGAAACCATCCGCTTAGCAATATCGGCGGCTGAAACAGGTCATTTGGTGTTTGGCACACTGCACACAAACTCTGCCCCTAAAACAATCGATAGAATTATTGACGTGTTCCCAGCGGAAGAAAAGTCGATGGTGCGTTCAATGTTATCTGAATCACTTCGCGCTGTTATATCACAAACCTTATTAAAAAAAATCGGCGGCGGGCGCGTAGCAGCGCACGAAATTATGATTGGTATTCCGGCTATTCGAAATCTTATTCGTGAAGACAAAGTACCGCAAATGTACTCAGTCATTCAAACGGGACAAGCACACGGTATGCAAACAATGGATCAATGCTTACAAAAACTGGTGGCTCAGGGCATTATTAGCCATAAAGATGCTGCGGCGCAATCAATAGACAAACCTACTACACCTAGATATTAAAGGAACACCGCTATGATGACTCTTGACCAATGCCTTGCCGATATGGTGACTCATGATGCTTCTGATTTATTTGTGACCGTAGGCATGCCGGTAAGCGCTAAAATAAATGGAAAGCTGCAGCCACTCACCAGTATTGGGTTAAGTGAGCATGATTCACTAGATTTGGTGCATCAAAGTATGTCCGAAAAACAAAAAAAATCTTTTGCAATTGATAAAGAGTGTAACTTTGCCATAGCTCGCGATGATATTGGTCGTTTTCGCTGTAGCGCATTTTGGCAGCGAGACCAAGCCGGCATGGTAATTAGAAGGATAGTAACTGAAATACCCAAAGCCGAAGATTTGGGTTTACCCGAAATACTCAAAGATATTATAATGGCAAAAAAAGGCTTAGTTCTCTTTGTAGGGGGCACTGGCACCGGTAAATCAACATCGCTTGCTGCGTTGATTGGCCATCGTAATTTGCATTCCCATGGACATATATTAACCATTGAAGACCCCATTGAATTTGTTCACGAGCATCAAAACTGCGTAGTCACGCAACGAGAAGTAGGCATAGACACTCATTCGTTCGACGATGCACTAAAAAGCTCACTTCGCCAAGCACCCGACGTAATACTCATTGGTGAAATACGCTCTATGGAAACCATGGAGTATGCTATGTCGTTTGCCGATACTGGCCACTTATGTGTGGCTACTTTGCACGCAAATAATGCCAACCAAGCGATAGAACGAATAATGCACTTGGCGCCCCCGGGCAGCCATGCAAAACTAAGATTTGATTTAAGCCAAAATATTCGTGCCATTGTTGCTCAACAGCTAGTACCAACCATTGATGGTAACGGCCGAGTAGCTGCCATAGAAATATTGCTAAATACGCCACTTATTAAAGACCTTATTCAGCGCAACGAAATTGGCAGCTTAAAAGAAGCTATGGTGAAAGGCCAAGAGCAGGGCATGCAAACTTTTGATATGGCTTTATATGATCTGTTTAAACGTAATTTAATTTCTCAAGAGCAAGCTTTGCACAACGCTGATTCACCAAACGACTTACGCTTAATGATTAAACTGGATGCTAAAGAAGATGTTGGCTCGTTAGGTTCGCTGTCTAGTGTTTCTATTGATATGGACAATTAACTGGTATGAGGCCAAGCTCTATACTTTTGTGTGTAGGAACACAAATCCCTTGGAGCAATTCACCGGCTACAACTTTAGATGATGCTAACTGCCAAGCGTCTTGATTCTCGCTAAAAGCTTTATAAAAGTCGAGTTCAGCTCCCTGTACTGTAGTGTTGGGTAATGGCATCAATTGGATTGACATTGTGCCCATTAGAAATGATGAGGCTTTGGTGATAGGCTAGCATTATATGTTACTCAGGCCGATTGAGTGTCAAATGGCTGCTTTTTTTATCTACTGTGGGATGTTGCAATATTATGGAAAAATTTTACAGCGATTATAATCAAATTAAAGTGCGTGAAATAAAGGCTATGCTTGATGATGCCGGTATTCCTTGTTTCATGAAAAATGAATTTATTCAAGGCGCTAGCGGTGAAATTCCACATCAAGAAACGCTACCTGAAATATGGTTAATGGACCCACAATGGCGAAACAAAGCCCAGCAGTTAGTAGACACCTTAGAGCAAGATTTAGACAATGCCAGTGACGTTGACTGGCATTGCTCTAGCTGTAGGGAAGTGAATGAAGGTCAGTTTATGATTTGTTGGCAATGCCAACATGAAAAACCGGCGGATGCTTAGTTAGTAAATACCCAGCTTTCATAAATTAAACAGGCCGACACACTGTCTACTTTTTCTTTACTGAGCTTTTTATATCCACCTAGTTCAAATAGTTTAGATTTAGCATCAACGGTCGACAAACGCTCGTCATGAAGAAAAACCGGTAAGTTGTATTTATGTTTTAGCCTGCCCACAAAGCGCTTTACACTAGTGGTGATGGGTTGTTCTGTACCATCCATATTTAACGGCAAACCCACGAGTAATGCATCGGGTTCCCACAATGATATTACCTTACCTAAATCATCCCAGTTAGGAATGCCGTCTTGAGCTTTTATGGCTTGTAGAGGCGAGGCGGTGTTAGTGATTGCTTGACCTACCGCTACCCCAATACTCTTGGTACCGAAATCAAATGCTACGACGGTTCTTACCTTGTGGTATTTAGGTGTATTCATGAAGGAGTATTAAACCATAACAAAAGCAGACGCATTAGGCTTGGCCTGCCTGCTGAGTTAATTGCCAAACATCAACACCTAGCTTATTCAAGGCGGCTTCCCACTTTTTACCGATAGGTGTTTCGAACAGTATTTCATTGTCGGCTTCAATTGTCAGCCAAGCATTGTCTTGAATTTCTTGTTCAAGCTGCCCGGCATCCCAGCCTGCATAACCCAGTGCAACGACTGATTTTTCAGGACCGTCTTGTTTGCCCAGCATAGACAAAATATCTTTTGAAGTGGTTAACATAATACCAGAGCTAACATTAACAGAAGAGCTGTAACCACCTTGAGCAGTGTGCACTATAAAACCTCTGTCGGTATGCACGGGGCCGCCGCACACCACTATTTTTTCACTTATATCTTCGGCAACCTGCGCAGATTTGTCGGCCATTTTAATAAGCTCTCTGAATGTCATAGTAGAGGGTTGGTTAATAACAATGCCCATGGCGCCATCGCTTGTGTGTTCAATAACAAAGGTAACGGATCTTGAAAAATATTGGTCGGATAAAATGGGCATTGCAATTAAAAAGTGATTTTTGAGGCTTTCAATCGTGTTAATTTGAGACATTTTGTTATTTTTCCTCTCGCGGCCAAATTTATCAGGCTATTGATTGTTTAGTGCAATCTTTTTTCGATGGCGTCAAACAATTTACTGCATATATTAATATCAAAAGCCGCTTCAATTTCTCTTACGCATGTTGGGCTGGTGATGTTAATTTCGGTTACTTTATTGCCAATCATATCTAGCCCAACAAATAATATCCCTTTGGCCGGCATATCATTTGCAATCGCTTGAGCAACCTGCATGTCTTGCTGGTTTACTGGCTGAGGCTTTGGTGTACCTCCTGCGGCCAGGTTTCCGCGAGTTTCGTTGCCGGAGGGTAAGCGGGCTAAGCAATAAGGTATTACCTCGCCATCTACTAATAGAATACGTTTGTCTCCCAGTTTAATTTCTGGCATGTAGGCTTGCATCATGGCGTGTACGCTTTCATTGGAGGTAATTATTTCACTAATAACGCCTAAGTTCATACCATCTTCTTTTACTCTAAAAATACTAGTGCCGCCCATACCATCAAGTGGTTTAACAATAATATCTTTATGCTCTGCATGAAAAGCCTTAATGCGATCTTTACTGCTAGTGACTAGCGTAGCGGGAATATAATCGCGATATAAGGAGGTAAATAATTTTTCGTTAAAATCGCGCAAGGCTTGAGGGTCGTTAACCACAAGTGTGCCTAAGTCTTTTGCCAACGAGAATATATGCGTAGCATAAATAAATTGACTATCTACAGGTGGGTCTTTACGCATCAATAATACCGACAAATCGCCCAAGCAAATATCGGTTTGGCCCAGAACCGAATAATAGTCAGATGCTTTTTCTCGAACGCTAATACGAGTAACCAAAGCTCTAGGTTGACCGTTGGTTATATATAAATCGCCAATTTGCATATAGTAAATTTCGTAGCCACGTTTTTGCGCTTCTAACATCATAGCAAATGTGGTGTCTTTTTTAATATTAATGGATTCGATTGGGTCCATTACAATGCCAAGCTTAACCGTCATAAGGGCTCGATTATTAATTGTGATTCTTAGTAGTCATTGTGTGGGTTTTCGTGATAAAAGCAAGCGCAGCTATGCATAATATTGCACAACTATTATTTTAGCTGTTAATTACGTTAGTAAATTAAATATCACCATAGTTTGCTTGTAGTATAGCTAAACTGGCAATGGCTGCGGTTTCAGTGCGTAATATACGGTTGCCAATATTAACCGATATATAGCCTGTCTGAGTTGCTGTATAAACCTCTTGTTCACTAAGGCCACCCTCTGGGCCAATTACTATTCTAAAACCTTTCTGGGGCTTACTCAGGCTCGACAAGTAAGTTTTAGCACCAGGGACCAAAATAATTTTGTCTAAACTACTGGTTTGTCCAAGCCATTGATGCATTGATACCGGCTGGTGTAAGGTCGGTAAAATATTGCGTTGGCTTTGTTCACACGCGCCAATAATAAGCTTTTGCCATGCATCATGCTTTTTTTGCCAGCGCTGTGGGTCAAGTTTCACATTACAATTTTCAGTAAGAATGGGGGTAATTTCTGTTACCCCTAATTCGACTGCTTTTTGCAATGCTATATCCATACGCTCGCCTTTAGATACCCCTTGACCTAAATGTAGATGAAGAGGTGATTCGACCGACAAAGCAATTTGAGCATTTACGAGTATGCTAGCTTTGCGTTTTTGAATGTCGACTATTTCACTGGGATAATCGCTGCCGTTGCCGTTGAACAAAACAATGGGCGAGCCAATACGGAGTCTAAGTACATTGGACATATAATGAGCAAGCTCATAAGGGGCATCTATTGTGTTGTCAACAACTAGTGGGAAGTCAATGTAGAATCTAGGAATTCGCATGTTTGGATTTAATATATATAGGGCTTTACCCAGTATAAATTAAAAGATAATAAAAGGCAGGTTAATTGAAAAAAATTTAATTTTTTCAGTAATCAGCATTAGTTTGCCACTAATATTCTGACTTTCAATGTGTGATAG
>JBLHMY010000102.1:0-8638 GCA_047621065.1 Glaciecola sp.
GCACTTGAAGCAATACAGGGTAAACCTACCGGCAAGGCGCTCGACTTAGGCTGCGCTTGCGGCCGCGCAAGCTTTGAGCTGGCGCGTCAGTTTGATAAAGTTGATGGTATTGATTTTTCCGCTAACTTTACTCGCTTGGGGGCCAATATGGCGCAGCAGGGCAGCGTTCGCTACGCACGTGCCGAAGAAGGTGAGTTGGTCAGCTATCACACTCGTACATTACAAAGCTTAGGTTTGCAAGACTTCGCCCAGCGTGTATCGTTTCATCAAGGAGATGCCTGCAATTTGAAGCCTCAATTTACGGGTTACGATTTGGTCTTAGCCGCCAATTTGATTGACCGTTTATATCAACCAAGAGTTTTTCTAAAAGACATTGCACACCGAGTAAACGATGGTGGTTTGCTTATTATTGCATCGCCTTATACGTGGCTTGAAGAACACACGCCTAAAGAAGAATGGATAGGAGGCTTCAAAAAGGACGGGGAAAACTATACAACTTTAGATGGCTTAAAAGATCACCTTTCAAGCCATTTCAAGTTGCTTAGTGAGCCGCGCAAAGTACCGTTTGTTATTCGCGAAACTCAGCACAAGTTTCAACACACTTTGTCTGAACTTACTGTTTGGGAACGCTTGCCGCGTTAACAAGCGCGTTAATCTCGAGGCCAATAGCGCTGTGGTCTACCAATTTCTCAAACCAGTTGGTGGCCACAGTGTTGCTTTGCAGTCCTAGCAAAACACCCAACACTATACCCCTATGAACGTTGTCGCCCCCTAAGTTAGTATTCACTCTTAGGGCTTGCCAAGGATCGTGTTGGTATTTATAGGCTAGGTACAAAACAACCGGCCAAGAATCTGAAATATAGCAGGCTCGCGAAAACATTTGCCCGACTACTTGATGATCGGGTAAATTACGTTTTAAAAGACCTTCAATATTCAACCCGGGTGAACCCTTGCTTGCTTCTACTAAAAGGGCTTTAACAGCTGCTTCATTGGGTCCCTCCATAAGACCGCAAAGCAATTTAACGTAGCGGTCACATACTTGCATTAGAGACTCATCGGGATGCGTAAGCGCTAAGTGCTCGCGACACGCAATTTGTATATCAAATTCGCTGGCACCTTTAAGCCGTTCTGAAAAAACCAGCGCAGCTATTGTTACCAATCCACCAACTGAGGCTGTATCGTGGGTTTGCATTGCACATTTTTCTGGTTTGCGGCCTTGTGCAAAGTTAGCAAAAAAACCTCTATGGTATGACTCTGCATAGGTGTCGGGGTGAGCGGGGGGCTGAACAGTCATAAAGTCAATGTAAGCGTTAACAAATGCGTGTCGGTCGTAGCTTTGCGGGGTACTGGCCAAAACGCGCATTAACACCCTTGTACAGTGCGCGTTTAAAGTATTGGCTCCTGCCGGCATACCTTGATGATAATGCACGTTAGGCGTATCCCAAAACTGAGCCTTGTCTTGCAAAATAATGTCACCCACAACTTCAGTAGTCGTAGCGCTAGATGTATCACTTGTTTGGCGACCGCCTTTGCGTTTTGAATGCAAAGACATAATAGATGAAGGATGAAACTCAGGCGCCGCTTCAAACCGTTGAATGCCGCCAGGAAAAGCGCGCTCTATTTCTAGCGGCTGATAATACCAGTGTACAGGCATAGCCAGCGCATCAGCAATAAACTGTGTTTTAAGTGCGTTGGCAACGCGAAGTGATGGAGCTAAATTATGACTCATGGGAATGCCTCTGTTACCTAGTAAGAACCTAATAAGAATTTAGCAAGAAAAAGTAAGTCACCACATCAATAAGCTAATGGCCGACAATAGACTTATTACTTGTTTCGTCTAAATTGTATTTGCGCAGTTAAGGAGAATAAACAATACACGCTACCTATTCAACATATGGGCACGGTTTACGCTACTTTGCCGGAAGGTTATAGGGACATTATAGAATTTCACGATAACAATAGTTAATGCCACCGAAGAACAAAGTATTTAATAAATAAAAAGGCTAACTTAGCTCATGTTTGCACATGGGTTCTATGTATTATGGGCATAATAATTCTATGCCTACATATTTACCAGTATTGTGGGTATTGAAAATAGACTAATTTGTCCCAAACTTTTATATATCATTAGTTGTATAAAGTTGCGTATGCTGTCTTATTTATTACCCTTAGTAGCTGGTGCTTTAATCGTTGCTTTGTTTGTTGCCCAGCCCTACTGGCTCGAATATAAAAGGAATGAGGCAAGGCGTTTACCGTTTAAAAAGCATTGGCGTAAAATAATTCAGCAGCGGATGCCGTACTTCAAAACAATGCCTGCGCACTTACAATTGCAATTAAAACAACATATTCAAGTTTTTTTGTTAGAAAAACGCTTCGTTGGTTACAACGGCATTACTATTTCAGATGAGATAAAAGTCACTATTGCCGCGCAAGCTTGTTTGTTGTTGCTCAATCGTAAAACTCACTACTACCCTAAATTAAAGACTATTTTGGTTTACCCACGCGCGTTTGTGAAACAACAGCAGTCTGCTAATGCCGATGGCGTGCACTTCACGCAGAAAATAGCCTTGGCTGGGGAGTCTTGGAGCTTTGGTAAAATTGTATTGTCATGGCAAGATACGCTTAGCGGCGCATATGATCCTAACGATGGACACAATGTGGTTATCCATGAATTTGCACATCAGTTAGATCAAGAAAATGGCGTTGCCAATGGCGCGCCAATACTAAGGAAAGAGCAAAACTACGACGTATGGGCAAGTGTTTTATCGGCCCAGTTTGAGCATCTTAAGCGGCAGGCTAGCACTGGCGAAGCATCAATATTTGATTACTATGGCACAACCAACCCCGCGGAATTTTTTGCTGTGGCAAGTGAAGTGTTTTTTGAAAAGTCCAAAGCGTTTAAGCAACAGCATCCCAAACTTTATTGGCAGCTATCTGTTTACTATGGCGTTGACCCTACTGATTGGTAAGTCGTTCACACAGGTGTATGTTACAGCGGCCATATTTTTGCTCTTGAAGTTGTGCACAGGTGATAATAATGTACTCAATGAAAGTTAGGCCTTATGACAAAAAAGGACTGTTGTTGAGGTCTAAAAACGCTACAATCACCTATTAAGAAGTAGGCGACTATTAACAAGGAACACCAATGCTAAGCAGCACTCAACTCGCGACAATGTTAGATCTTCAAGACGGCATGAATAAAAAGGTTAACGCTCAATGGTTGACCGCTGGATACAACTATTTGCGCGCTGCGTTAATTGAGTCGGTAGAGGCTATTGATCACCATGGCTGGAAATGGTGGAAAGCGCAAAAGCTTGATTTACCCCAGGTACAAATGGAACTGGTTGATGTTTGGCATTTTGCGCTGTCGCACATTATAATTCAACACAACGGTAATATTCCTAAAGCGGCCAGCGAAATTGAAGCTGCCTTACAACAGTCAAATCCAATTATTGAATTTGATGGGGTAATATTTGATTTCTCAAAAAACACCTTAGTTGAAAACTTAGAGCTAATGGCTGGCTTGTGCGTAGTTAAGCGCTTTGATGTGCCGCTGTTTGTCAAAATAGTTGAGCAGGCAGAAATGACATCCACCATGCTATTTGAACAATATGTAGGTAAGAATATTCTAAACTTCTTTCGTCAAGATCACGGCTATAAGCAGGGCACCTACATTAAAATATGGCAGGGGCGTGAAGATAACGAACATTTAGTGGAAGCAATGGCAACAACTAACAGCAGTATTAGCAACTACGCTGAGGTTTTATATCAAGCACTTGAAAAGCGCTATTCTGCCAATTAATAATAGTGCCCAATTAGCTGGGGCAAGGCCTATTCATTCTGTATTCGTTGCTAGTCATTTTGTTAATGGCTAATACACGCTTAGGCAACCCGCTACTTTTTACGCATGTCGGCGTCGAAGTCATCGGGCATTACAATAAGTCCTTCTTCTTCGGGGTTGGGGAACACGGCAATATTAACGTCGTCACCTTGTAAGCCGGTAGTCCACTTGTTTAGCCAATCGGCCAAAGATATGGCTTTTGGCACACACTGAGCCCAGTCCCCAGTAGCCCAATATTGGGCAAATTCTTGAGCGGGCCAAATGGGCACACAATCTTCATCTTCTGTGGTGAGTATTACGCAGCCATCTTCATCTGTGAGGATCCACAGTTGCTGGTGCTCACGTACTTCGTTTAGCAAGTAGGTGTAACGTTTATCAGCAGACATTTGTAGTACCTGATTAAGAGTTTGTGACATCGTATTTCCTTAAAATAATTAAAAAGCGCATTATTAGCGTTAATAACAGGTATTATATAATACAACCAAGAGGATAAATATCATTCATGTTAAGTACCTCATTATTAACAAAATATACGCGGTTAACGGCCACAATCATTGCACTATGCTGGTTGTTGAGCGCATGCTCGTCAAACCATTCAAGTGCTGTCAAGTCGGTGTATAAACCTTCAGGCAATCCCATGCAAGATGTGCAAACTGCGCTTCAAACCGCGAAATCTACAAATAAGCTTTTGCTAGTTGTGATGGGTGCACAGTGGTGCCACGATAGCCGTGGCCTAGCTGATAATTTTGAAGATGAAGAACTGTCGCAGTTGCTATCTGCAAATTACCACACTGTTTTTGTGGACGTTGGCTATTTTAACGACCTGTCGCATATTACGCAGCGATTTGAGCAGGCGCATTATTACGCAACGCCCACGGTCATGGTTATTAACCCGCAAACAGAGCATTTGATTAACGCAAGTGATATGAATATTTGGGGCGGGGCCTACAGCATTCCCTTATCCGAGTATATCGCTTACTTCAGTCGCTATGAAGACAACAAGCGGTTTTTATATACACCGGTGCCAACTCAATATGTTGATAAAATAACGGCATTTGAACAAGAAAATGCCCAACGATTAACCGCCGCCTACAACATACTAGCGCCTAATCTTAAAGCACAAGACAATGGCGGTACGGCGAGTGACTTGTTTACTAAACAATGGGTAGAGGTGAAGGAGTACCGAACAAACTTACAAAAAGATATTCAAAGGTTACGGCACCAGGCAATAAGTTCACCCAGCCAAGCGCTAGTTTTTCCATTTTACCCTGCGTTTAGCTGGGAACAAGACCCCGAGTAATGAACAAGCCAGTGCTCAAGATGCATTGGTACTTTCAAATTTTTTATGGGCTGAGGCGGCTACAAATCCTTGACAAAGTTGGCCATTTTGCATGATATAGCGCTGCGCAAATTCATAAAAACAGCCTGCTTACTTGCCAATACGTACCAAAATACAAAAAAATAACGGCAATAACGGCATTAGCGTTTACTTGCTCATCCATTTTATGAATAATCGCTTGTGCTTGTTCACTCAATTGGGCAACCCGTAATTCACTAATAAATACCTTTGGTACTGAGGTATAGGGATGTTCAAAGTGCTGAGCGGTGAGTTTTTTTTGCGACTACGTTATTCTAATATTAAGCCTGGGCTTAATGTAGCCGGCAAGGTTACTTTATCAAGCTCTACCGAAGCCACCGGGTAGGCGCAGTAATCTGCCGCATAATAGGCGCTTGCTCTATGATTGCCACTTTCACCAATACCACCAAATGGGGCTGCACTGCTTGCCCCTGTGATTGGGCGATTCCAATTAACAATGCCGGCTCGAATGCGCGGTAAGAAGTAATCGTAATCGGCCTGATCGTCGGCCAGTAAACCAGCGGAGAGTCCAAACTTAGTCGCATTGGCCAAGGCTATTGCAGTATCAATATTGCTGTATCGAATAACTTTTAGCAGCGGGCCAAAATGTTCTTCATCGGACAAATGCTCAGCAATGCTCGTTACATCTATAATGCCCGGCGATACGAAGCCGGTGGCGGTATCGTTGTGTTGCATGGTAACTAAAGGCTTCGCGCCTAATGTGATTAGTTCTTGTTGAACCGCAACCATCATAGCCGCGGCTCTTGCCGATATCATTGCGCCCATAAAGGGTTGGTTTTTGGCGTCATAGTGGCCGGGCTCCAGCAGTTTAGTTGCTGCCACTAATTTGCTGATGAGTTGGTCGCCATAGTCACCTTGGGGAACAAATAGTTTGCGCGCGCACGTGCAGCGTTGGCCACTGGTTATAAAGGCCGATTGAATAATGTCATGTACTGCGCCTAAAATGTTGTCGACTTTAGTTACTATTAATGAATTATTACCGCCCATTTCCAGGGCTAAAATTTTGCCCGGCTGGCCAGCGTATTGTTTGTGTAAAAGTTTGCCGGTGGTAGAGCTACCGGTAAAAAATAAACCATCAAGTTGTTCATTACTGGCAAGCGCTTTTCCGGTCTCAACTTGGCCTTGTACAAGGTTAATAACGCCCTTTGGCAATCCTGCTTTGTGCCAAAGTTTAATTGTAAATTCAGCCACCAGGGGTGTTAAATCGCTGGGTTTAAAAACAACGGTGTTTCCAGCAAGCAGCGCGGGGATAATATGGCCGTTGGGTAAATGACCGGGGAAATTGTAAGGTCCAAATACGGCTACGACGCCATGAGGGCGATGACGCAACATTGCTTTACCTGCCGGCATTGGATTTTCTACTGTACCGGTGCGCTCATGATAGGCCTTTTCGGAAATAGCCACTTTACCTATCATTGCGCCTACTTCCGTGGCGGTTTCCCACTGCGGCTTACCGGTTTCTTTGGCAATAATATGGGCAAATTCTGTTTTATGCTCTGCCAGCAGGCTAGCAAAATTTTTCACTATCGCTAAGCGAGCTGCAAAGGTAAGTAATGACCACTCGACAAAAGCTTTTCTAGCCGCCATTACGGCTGCGTTCACTTGTTGTGTAGATGCTGTTTTACCCGTCCACACAATTTCATTTTTAGCAGGATCGACAGAGCTCATGTGCTCGCCATCGCCAGCTAGCCACTGACCATCTATATAATGTGTATTTTGAGACATTTAATGCGCCACCTTATGTTCAGGAAGTAAAGTGTGTATTTGAATACCGAATAGTATCGCCGCTAACCAGCAGTAAGGCATCGGCAAGTGACTGATTAATTAGTACCGTATGATTTTCTAGGCAATCATCTGCAACTTTAAGTTGACCAACACAGGCACGAAAATCGGCTATTTTGGTATTCACTATAAAGTAGTTTCCTAACAAGTTTATATCCAAGGCAGGTGATATTTGTACTGTTGCCTCTTTGCTTTCACGCACCGTCGCAATGTTTTCAATGTCGGCCTCGACCGTTGGACCCGCATCAAAAATGTCAACGTATCCTCTGAATCTAAACCCTTCTTGTTCTAGCAATCTAAGCGCTGGACCGGTTTTTTCGTGAACTTGTCCAATACTCGCCTGTGCTTCTTTTGATAGCAAATTGACATAAATAGGATATTTAGGCATAAGTTCCGCAATAAAAACTTTGTTGCCTATTCCGGTAAGGTAATCTGCGGTGGGAAAGTCTACCGAGAAAAAATTAGTTTCTAACCACTCCCAGAATGGTGATTTGCCTTTTTCGTCGGAAATGCCGCGCATTTCAGCGATAACGGTATTGGCAAATCTATGCTTGTGCTGGGCCATAAATAAGAAACGAAACTTAGACAAGAGCCTACCGGCTAGGGGTTTGCGTGCGCTTTCTTGTAAAAATAAGGTACATATTTCACTAACACCGGTGTAGTCATTGCAAAATGTGAGTATTTCTACAGAATTGTGTACGCCAAGTTCGCGCGAGGCGTGCACAACCTTGCCTACATGATAATGGTAAAAAGCGTCTTGCATACCTACCGTGGCTTCTATACCAGAGGTGCCTACAACGTCGCCCGTTAGTGTGTCTTCCATTACGAATAAATAGCTTTGCTGCCCAGGTGTCTGGGGGTTTGAGGCAAAAGCATGCTGCGCCGCAGCTATCTTCTTTTTTAGCAGCGATTCATTAACCGGAAGTGACGTAAAGCCAATTCCCGAGTCGCGCGCGATTCTGGCTAGTGCAGAATAATCGGTTTCCTGAATTGGGCGAATTACCAACATATATTAGTCGTTACCCTGTAACAAGAGGTGCAGCGGTAAGCGTGGCTATGCCGCGTTCGAATTTTGCTAAGCCTTCAATGATGTCTTTATCTGGAATGACTAACGACGGCGCAAAGCGCACCACGTCCATGCCTGCCACTAAGCACATTAGGCCTTCGTTATTTGCGGCTACCATGAAGTCTTTTGCGCGGCCTTTGTAATGCTCGTTCAAAGCGCACCCTAGCAACATACCTTTACCCCGAATTTCGGCAAATACATTGTATTTAGCGTTTATTCTTTCAAGATGTTCTCTAAATAAGGCTTCTTTATGCGCTACGCCATTGAGTACCTCTGGGGTATTTACCACATCAAACACGGCTTCGGCTACCGCGCAAGCTAATGGATTACCGCCATAAGTACTGCCGTGGGTGCCGGGCTTTAAATGTGCTGCAATTTCGGTAGTAGTGAGCATTGCGCCCACCGGGAAACCACCGCCTAAGGACTTAGCTGTGGTAAGAATGTCGGGCGTTACACCAAGGTTCATATACTCGAATAATTTGCCGGTGCGGCCCATACCTGATTGTACTTCATCAAAAATTAACAATGCATGATGCTTATCGCAAAGCTCTCGTACACCTTTAACAAAGGC
>JBLHMY010000103.1:0-8460 GCA_047621065.1 Glaciecola sp.
ATGGCGTAATTGCTTATTATCAGGCACGCAATATACCCGCTTGGCGAACGGAAAATAATTTGTGGAAAAATTTATTTGGTCTTTGTTTCTGGCATGAACTGTTTGAACTAGATGGTTTAGGCTTAGCGACTCCTTTTGACTATTTGCCTGCTTGTATCAAACACCATAACTTTATTGAAGTTGCCGGTAGCCAAATAACAGCTCGATTATTCGCGCTTGCATCAAATAAAGACTTGCTGTTGTTGGTGACTAAACATGCCGCGACTCATTTTGGCAAAAGCCAAGGCATAGTGCATTGGCACACAAACATGCTTGATAGATTAAAAGTACTGATTGAAAACGCACCTTTAGCGGGCTTAAAAGGACAACTGCTGGCTATGTGTTCACACTGGCAATTATACAACGATGGCTACCCCGACATTATGGTATTTGAAAACCAGCAACTTAGATTTGAAGAAATTAAAGCGCACGGCGACAGCTTACGACGTAATCAATTAATGCAATTACAAAGCCTTAGAAGTTTTGGTATAGATGTGGGTATTACAACCGTAGGATGGACCCTTGATCCAATGCAGCCATATGCTGTAATTGACATAGAAACCACAGGAGGCCGAGCAGGTACACATAAAATCACCGAAATAGGCATGGTAAAAATGATTAACGGAGAAGTTGTTGATCAATGGCAAAGCCTAATTAACCCTCAGCGCCGAATACCCTCCATGATTACCTCGCTTACCGGTATTACCAACGACATGGTGGCCGATGCACCATTGTTTGCAGAGATTGCTGATGAGTTAGAGACCTTTACTGAAAATTGTATTTTTGTGGCGCACAATGTCAATTTTGACTATGGTTTTTTTCGCGAAGAGTTTGCGCGCCTAAACCGAACCTATCGGCGACCAAAGCTTTGCACGGTGCAGCAAATGAGGAGCCATTTTAAGGGCTTATCAAGCTACTCATTAGCCAACTTAACTAAACACTTCGACATTGATATGCAGCGCCATCACCGCGCACTTTCTGACGCCGTCGCGGCAAGCGAATTACTAAAATTGGTGAATCAAGCCAGACAAGCGCAGTAATAAAGTGTGATGGGCCTCACAAGATTATCAGCTTGCCAGCACTATCAGGTAAAACTTGCGAAGCTGAACTAGCACAAGCGACTTGTTTTTAAAATCCACCTATCACAGACTATCTAAAACTATAAAAATAAAACAGTGTCTGTGCTGGAAAATAATAATGAAAAAAGAATTTACGGTTCCCCATACCCTCATTTTATTGCTGGCCATGATGATGGTTGCCTATATTGCTACATGGTTAATCCCCCAAGGATTTTTTGAAACGGTCATTTTAGATAACGGAAGAAGCGCTGTAATTGCAGGCACTTATGCATTGGCCGACGAACAAATTAGATTGAGTCCTATGGACTTTTTAGTTGCTATTCCACGCGCGTTGGCGGCCGCTCAAGATGTTATATTTTTTGTGTTTATAGTGGGCGGCGTGCTTTCGATAGCCCGAGCTACGGGCACAATAGATGCACTTATTGGCCGGCTATTAGAACGTTTTGGGCACAAGCCCCATTTACTAATATTCATGGTGGTTTTCTGCTTCGCACTCGCCTCTGGCGCCATTGGTACCGCGGGTGAATACATTCCCTTCGTACTTATTTTAGTTGGACTTTGCAAAGCAATGCGTTTAGACGCCATGACTGCGGTGGGTATGATAGTAACGGGATATGGAATAGGCTATGGAGTATCGGCGTTTAGCCCATTTACGGTTATGGTAGCGCAAAAAGTAGCAGGCATTCCCTTATATTCTGGGATTGAATTAAGACTGGCGATATTTGTGCCGTTCGTGTTGATTGGTTTTCATCATGTATGGCGCTATGCAAAAATGGTTCAGGACGATCCAAGTAAGTCATATATGGTTGGCTTGCCATGCCCTTTAGATAACGCAGAAACGAGCGTTTATCCGTCTTTAAACATTCGTCATAAGCTCATTTTATTCGGATTAGTTGCCAGTATTGTTGTGGCCATATGGGGGATTTCTCAAAAAGGGTGGTACTTATACGAATTAGGCGCGGTATTTATATTGTGGGGAATACTAACCGCAATTGTGGGGCAACTTAGCGCCGACACCGCGGCCAATAAATTTATTGAAGGCGTAAAAGATCTTGCCACTACCGCTATATTAATTGGCATAGCACGGGGCATAGCATTGATTATGGAAGATGGTCAAATACTACATACCTTGGTGCACGGTATGTCTATGCCGTTATCGCATTTAGGCGCAGAGGCGGCAGCAGTAGGGATGTTTATTATGCAATCTATACTAAACTTATTTATTCCATCGGGCAGCGGACAGGCTTATGTAACTATGCCGTTGATGGCACCCGTAGGCGATATTATTGGTGTGAATAGGCAAATAGCCGTGCTTGCCTACCAGTTTGGCGATGGTTTTTCAAATATGATAATCCCCACCAATGCTGTGCTAATGGGTATTATAGGCATGGCAGGTGTGCCGTATCATCTTTGGTTTAAATTTTGTTTCCCACTAATAGTCAAACTTACCCTGGCGGCGTCGGTAGTATTGATACTGGCAGTAATATTTGACTATGGTGGAGATGTTCAACCAGCAGCGGTGCAAGCCATGGCTTTGGTAGATATGCAATAATATAAACCGGTAGGTTGCTTTAGAAAGACGTTGGCCTACCCACTTTTGACTTACCTTAGCGCCCTATAATACTGCCAACTTCAAGCACCGGCGAGGCATCTAAACCTTGCGCATCCATCATAGAGGCAATGCGTTGTAACGTAGCCACCATTTGACTTTGTTCCCACTCCTCCATGCTATTGAAACGATTGGTGAAGTGCTCTTGAAACGGCAATGGGGCGATCTCTAATGCTTTTTCACCCGAATCAGTTAAGAACACGCCTACTTTACGTTTGTCTTGGGTACTGCGAATACGTCTTACTAAATCACGGTCTTCCATCCGATCAAGAATACTGGTAACCGTGGCAGAACTTAAATTAATATCTTCAGCAATTTCGCGCACCATTACGCCGCTTTGTTTGCCCACTTTGTGTAAAATTAACAACTGCGGGCCTGTCATGCCAAACTCTTTGCTTAATTGACGTGATCGCATGTCTATAGCGCGAATAATACGGCGCAGCGCTACAAGCAATTCTTCATCTTTTTTCATTCATTGTGCTCTATGTATCGTTAAGTTAATTAATCAGGGCCAATATTACTTGGCCAAATTTCCGTTTGTCTAGCGCATTAAATGTAAGAAATGCAAATGCTTATGATATTGGTCAACAACATCGTTTATAAGAGCGGTCTTCGACCAGCCCATCACACAATAATCTTGTCCTCCTTCTCCAAGATGCACTTCAGCGCGATAATACACACTATCGTTTTCATCATTTAGGCTGTTGTCGGGAGAAGACTCAGGTTGTAAATGGCGTTTAGACTGTATGGCATAACTGAAGGTTTGATCATCGCCTTGATCAACCGAAATTATAATGCCCTTTGGAGTCTGCTCAACTTGTGCATCAATTTCAAGTTTTTTTAGTTCATCTTTAACCGAATTAAACGAAATTAAGGCCACTCCATTTATAAACTGATTAACACGTTGTTTATTAGGAAAATCGACCACGCTCTTTAAACGTTCACGCCAGCTTTCGTGACTAACGGTGCCTTGCGCAATTGCTGGTGTGAGTTGCATACTGTCTTCTTTATATCCTTCAACGCGTAGCGCTTTTAGTAGACCCACCATGGCGATCATCAATATGACAGCAAATGGCAGTGCACTGGCTATTGTCATAGTTTGCAGGGCATTAATTCCGTCTGACAGTAACAGCACCGCGGCGATGATCCCCACGCCAGCGGTCCAATATATTCGCTGCCACAATGGCGTGTTGTTATTGCCATGACTGCATAACATATCAATCACCATTGCGCCTGAGTCGCATGAGGTAACAAAAAAGACCACTATCATCATTACCGCTACTACCGAGAGCAAACTTGACCATGGGAACTGCTCTAAAAACAAGAACAGGGCAACGGGGGTATTGTCGTTGGCTAATGTTCCTAACATTTCATTGCCTTGGTTTAACACCATATCAATTGCGGTATTCCCAAAAATAGTCATCCATATTAACGTAAACACGGTGGGCACTATCATTACGCCTAAAATAAATTCACGAATAGTTCGACCACGAGAAATTCGAGCAATAAACAAACCTACAAACGGTGCCCATGCTAACCACCAACCCCAGTAGAATATTGTCCAACCACCAATCCAGTCAGTTTTTTGATAAGCAAATAGGTTAAAGGTATTGCGCACAATATCTGATAAATAAGCGCCGGTATTTTGCATCATTGCTTTGAGTAAAAACACCGTAGGACCCAGCACTAAAATAAGCAATAACAGCCCTACCGCTAGCATCATATTAAATTCAGATAATATTTTAATGCCTTTATCAAGGCCACTGCATACCGACACAATAGCCACCGATGTGATACCCGCAATCAGCGCTACCTGAATCAGAACGGTGGTAGAAAAATCAAATAAATAACTAAGGCCCGCGCTTATCTGCAAAACGCCTAACCCTAGCGAAGTAGCCACTCCAAATAAAGTACCCGTTACTGCAAAAATATCAACCACATTGCCACGCCAACCGTAAATTTTTTCGCCAATAAGCGGATAAAGCGCCGACCGAAGGGTAAGAGGTAAGTCGTGCCGAAAACTAAAATAGGCAAGCGTTAATGCCACAATTGCGTAAATCGCCCACGCATGCAGCCCCCAATGAAAGAAGGTGGTTTTCATAGCCTCTTTAGCCGCTTCAATTGTACCCGTTTCAGCCGTGGGAGGAGACAAATAGTGCATTAAAGGCTCGGCCACACCATAAAACATAAGTCCAATACCCATACCCGCAGCAAAAAGCATAGACAACCAGCTAAAGTAAGGATAGTCGGGGGTAGAGTGATCGGGTCCAAGTTTTATATGGCTGTATCGTGAAAGGCCCAAGTATAGGGTAAACACAAGAATGATTGCCACAACAAATACATAAAACCAACTGCCATATTCAACAATGCCAGACTGTAGATTTTTGAAAAATACCGCTGACATTTGCGGGAAAACAAGGGTAAATAATAATAAGCTTACGACCAGCACTGATGCAGGATAAAACACTGCGCTATTAAGTTTACCAGGGGCATCTTTATTCACTTGTACTTCCTTAGTTGAAACCAGGCTAGAGAGTATTACATTACATTGAATTAAACACGATTTATCTACAAACTGTCAAAAATAAATGCCCTTCAATCTATTTATTATACAATATTTATCACATAGTCAGTAAAAATACTGACGTAAGTGTGATAGTATGCCCGCAAGAATGTACATCTATAGTATTTAGTGTTCTATCTATATTGTGATTTATGTAACTATTTATTACGGTGTTTACTACACTACATACTACGCTTTTTTATGTGCCATCCATCAATAAATCAGGGGAACCCATTGAAATTTAACAAGCTAAGCTATGCCATTATAACCGCGTTAGGGGTATCATCTATTGCTGTTGCTCAAACAACTGAAACACCAAAGTCAAATAGGCAAATTGAAACTATTGAGGTTACTGCAACAAAACGAGTAGAATCTATTCAAGAGGTGCCTGTAACGGTAAGTGCATTGAGTGGAGACGCGCTCGAAAACTTAGGCGTTGATAACTTCCAAGACTATGTGGAATTTCTTCCAAATGTTGTATTTCAAGGCACGGGCCCTGGTCAAAACGAAATATATATTCGTGGCGCAGCTACGTCGCAAACCAACATTGCGGTGTCTACTGTTCAAGCGTTGCAACCATCTGTTGCGTTTTATTTAGATGAACAACCTGTGTCGATGCAAGGCAGAAACTTAGACATATACGCAGCCGATATAGCACGTATTGAAGTATTACCAGGTCCTCAAGGAACGTTATTTGGTGCCAGCTCGCAGTCGGGCACAGTGCGCATGATAACCAACAAACCTAGTTTTTCAGGTTTTGCCGGCGGTGTCGATTTAGGTGGAAGTTTCACCAAAGACGGTGAAATGAGCAACTCTGTCCAAGCATTTTTAAACTTCACAGTTCGTGATGATTTGGCCGTTCGTATTACAGCATACAACGACAATCAAGGCGGCTGGATAGACAATATTCGTAACGATCCAAGCCAAGGCGGATTTAAAGGCAGTGCTGCGGTAATTAGTAGAATATCAGGGAATGTACTTTCAAACCCATCAGCTGCAGAAGTTATTACGCCCAACAATGACGCTTTGGTAGAGGAAGATGCTAACGATGCAAATTACGCTGGCTTTCGTTTAGGCATTGCCCACGAAATAAATGACGAATGGGATATATTGGTTCAGCATACGCAGCAGCAATTAGACACTGAAGGCGTGTTCGCTTACGATCCAAACCTTGCAGGAACGCAGTCGGTTAATCGTTTTCAACAAGACAAAAACTCTGACACGTTTGGGTTAACAACGTGGACATTAAGCGGGCGTCTTGCTGAACTTGATGTGGTTTATACAGGTGGTTTGTTAGGCCGTGATATAAGTTCAACCGTTGATTACACCGGTTATACTAACGGCGGTTTATATGCAGCATTTTATACTTGCATGTACAGTGGCCTTGCACCTGAAGATGTAAAATGTCTAGACCCAACTAAATTCTACAAAGAAGAAACTGACACCTCGCGCTCAACGCACGAATTTAGAATAAACACAGATGCTTCTAATAATTGGCGTATTACCGCTGGTATTTTCTACGACTCTCAGGAATTGAGTACGGTAGGAAAGTTCAAAATAGCTAATACAGAAAAGTTCCCTAACCTCGCTGCCGAAACAGTCGGCAAAGAGGGCATTAACAGTAACGGCGGCCCGTTTGAATCTGAAGTCAGTTTCGTAAATGACGTTACCCACATCATTGACCAAATTGCCGTTTTTGGACAAGCTGAGTATGATGTTTCAGACACCGTTACAATAAGCGCAGGTGCTCGTTGGTATCAAATAGAAGACAAGTACACAGGTTCAACTAGTACGGTAGACGTTACTCGCAGATTAAGAGCCTTTGGTACCTTAGATGCAGGTGAACTAGCTGAAGTTAATCTAGACCCAGCAGCAGTCGCAGAAGCCATTGCCAGCGGACAAATAGATGTTTCATTATTGGACGACAACGGCGTTTTAACTGTTGACGATGTCATTTATAAAGCCTCTGTTGATTGGAAGCCTAACGACGACGTATTATTGTTTGCGACCTACAGTGAAGGCTTTAGACCGCCGGTAACAAACCGCGTTGGTGGTGGTCTTGCGACTAACCAAACAGGCGCGTTCGATGGTTTCCGTATTCCTGTTTATTCTACAACCGATACTTTGAAAAACTACGAAGTAGGCATGAAAGGCGATTTCTTCGACGGCATACTGCGTGTAAACGCAACGGCTTTCTTTTCCGATATCACCGACTTGCAAACGTCTCGATTTGACCCTACCAATATTAGTTTCTTAGTATTTACCGATAACGTTGGTGATGCTGAAATCCAAGGTATTGATGGTGATATTACATGGCTTGCTTCCGACAACTTGATATTAGATGCCTCGTTTAGCTTGCTAGATACAGAGCTTACTCGTATAAATTCTGAGTTAGACGGAATTGCACCGCCTGTTGGCGCTGAGTTACCATATTCAGCCTCGTTTTCGGGCAACATCAGAGCGCGCTATTTCTATGAAATGGAAAACGGTTTAACCGGTTTTGTGAATGGTTCAGTTGTATATACCGGCGACCGCTTAGCTAGTATGACAATGGACGCTTACGTGCTTGAAGACACCTCCAGACTGGTTTATGGAAGAGGCAGCGGCTTAAGCATTCAAAATGAAGCTAGTTTATATGAAGGCGTAAACTACACCGACACCAGTGGTAATACTTTTGCCGGTGGACGTTATATTCAAGATAGTTATGTACTGGCAAATCTTGCCTTTGGTGTAACTAACGATGAATGGAAAGCGGAAATCTTTGTTGATAACGTGTTTGATGAACGCGCTGTATTACACGTAGACAACCAACAATTTACACCAAAAGTGGTTACTAATCGTCCACGCACGATTGGCTTTAGATTCTCGTACGACTTTTTCTAAAACCGTCGAGCGCCGTTTTTAATAAGCGGCATATTTAACGCGTGTTTCAAACGGCGACCAACATCGCCGTAAATAAAATAAATCAAAGCCCCTTTTTTAGGGGCTTTTTATGTTAAATTACCGATTGAAACTACCAGCCAAGGCAGCTAATTAACACTATGTCAGAACAAAGTATTTCTTCAGCGCAAGCACTAAGCAGTATTCAACAATGTATCCAACAAGGTCACTTTGACAAAGCACAGCTTGATGCAAAAAGACTACTTGCTGCCCAAATAGATGAAGAAACT
>JBLHMY010000104.1:0-8421 GCA_047621065.1 Glaciecola sp.
AAGCGGCTCGCAGGGGAACCTACGAGCCTCTAAACAATATCTATAACTATGCTTAGATTTTACCAACTAGGTCTAGGCTTGGTGTTAATGTAGCTTGACCTTCTTCCCAGGCTGCGGGACATACTTCTCCGTCGTTGTTGGCAACATATTGTGCTGCTTTAACTTTACGAAGCATATCTTTGGCACTACGGCCTATGCCTAAATCATGAATTTCTGCTACCTTCACAATCCCTTCTGGGTTGGCTAGGAAAGTACCACGTAGTGCACGGCCTTCTTCTTCAATTAGAACGTCAAAAGCGCGTGATAATGCAAACACGTTGTCTGACAATAATGGATATTTTACTTTACCGATGGCGTCAGAAGTGTCGTGCCATGCTTTATGTACAAAGTGTGAATCGGTAGACACACCGAATACTTCAACGCCAAGGTCGTTTAACTCGCCGTGGATTTTAGCCATATCTTCTAGCTCTGTAGGACATACAAAAGTGAAATCTGCAGGGTAAAACATGAAGATTGACCACTTACCTTTAACATCTTCGCTCGTGATGGTTTTGAATTCGCCATCGTGAAAAGCTTCTACTGAAAAATCGGGGATCATTTGGTTAATCATTGACATTAATTGTTTCCTTTTAATTTAAACAACATAGTTTACGTGAAATTATAAAGCGAATAGCAAGACGAGCTTAAAATGCTCTACGCAGCGCCATTAAAATATATAGCTTACTTGCGTGCTTTCAAGTATCTCTTTACGTTGTAGAGTAAGATATAGATGTTTTTACTAATAATAAAATGAAAAGAACCGATGCGCTTAATCTAAAAAAACGATTAAACCTCAAAATGAAGCCTAAAGGAAGCTAACAAGTCTATTTACACACCTGCGCATAACTACCAATAAGCGTCTGCATCCATCGCCACCTCTCGCGTTTTTTCCATAACGTGAATCACGTTTTGGGTTTTGTCTTCTATCCAATTTGAAAATTCGGCTTTGCCTTCTATATCAATATCGTTAAGAGCATCTCGCAACAGCTTAAGACACTTAAGTTCTTTAATACCCGTAGCTAGGTCTAGCCATGGCGCTCTAAAGTGACCTCGACTATCTACAAATAAATCAGCCAGTAAAAAACCATTTATGAGCGATTCGCGGAGTAACACTTCTATTGCTAAATACTGCTTGTCATCCATACTTTCGTTTCTAGGTAATGACTGCTGGACAGTTTGCCAAGTTTGTGACAACCACCCATTAGCATGCTTTATAACCTTAATATCATTACCTTCATTTTGTAAGCGCCATGGCTTATCGACCAATACACGCGAAGCAGCAAGCTGCACGCTGGTGCTTAACAAAGACATATTTAGCAGATCGGGCTTATGTGCATTGAGCAGACCCTCTCGGCGTCCCATCAAATAGTTCATGAGGTTTTGGTTGCGTGGAATTCGTCGGCTAAAGGGACCTTTTTTAGAGCGCAACTGATGAATGCTTTCTAACTGTTCTTGCCAAACCCAAGCTTGTGCCAGCTTTAGCAGTTGCTTGTGCAAATTGAGTAACTCTTTACACTGCAAAATAGGCAAATATAAAGCAACCCCTTGTAACAGCAGTAATATACTTTCGTAAATTTCATTAAGCGCTTTGCGATTGCTGTTTTGATAATATAATTGTTGGTGGTGTTGCCAATGTTCCAAGGCAGCCTGCACTGTTTTACAAAAAGCCTGCTCGGAGGAATCGTTTGCATTTAGGGGTAAAAACTTAGGCAAATACATAATTTCAGGAATACGCCCATGCAGCAATTGATAGCCTCGCGCGGCTTTCGTGACGTTACTTAGTCTGCAAGGTAGGTGGGAGATTAACTGCTGGGCAATATCAAACAGCGCAGTGGGCTCACCTCGAACGAGTTCAAGTTCTATTTCGCAAATGGGCAAACTATCTTGTTCCCTTTTTACTTCGCCAAGATCAAAGACTAGCTCAAGCGCGTAATCTTTAGTGCTAATTTCAAATGTAGTGCGCTCGAAGTGTGTTGAAAACAAGCCTTGTAGTTTATCATTAACGGCTTTTACGTCGAAAGGTTCACCCCATATTTGCGGGTCAAATTTACTTAAGTCGGGGCTGGCAGAATCTAAGTCAACGTTATATTCTGGGCGTTGATGCAAACCGCCTACTACTTGCCCTTTCGTTTTAACTGTTTGCTCATATTGTTGATTACGCGAACGCACCCTAAAGCCGATTTTTCTTTTACCAAAAAACTCATCTGGCGTGTCGAAATATTCGTTGTATAAGTGGGCGTGGTTTTGCTCTATTTGGATATCTTGTGTTAATAGCCTAGGGAGCACTTTTGACTTAAAAAGTGATAAAGCATCTTGATTCGATATAAGTTTAAGTTCTATTTCCATAAGTGTACTATTGAATTGGGCGCAAATGGCATTAACAAATTAAGAAAAACTATAGCACATTCATAACCTTGTTATTTGAATTACATAAGTTTACCATTTAGAAAAATTAACCACGGAACTAAATTCGCATATATGCAAATGCTTGCCTACTTATTAACAATTATTCTTACTATTTTAGGGTCAGGCGTTTGTGGTTTTTCTCACGCGCAACCACCTAATCAGAAACAAACAAATATCCAAATAGAAAACGCCACCATAAACAGTGACAGCAAACAACGCACAGACAGCCAGGGCGGTGCTCAGCCTAATGACCAAAGTGGCGAATTCAGATGGGTGTCAGATGACCTATTTACGTATTTGCATGCAGGCCCAGGCAAAGATTATCGTTTACTTGGTTCGGTTACCGCCGGCACTCAAATACAACTGCTGCAAGTAGACCGCGAAGCTGGCTTTGCCGAAGTCATTGATGATCGACAGCGCACGGGCTGGATAGAAATTAAGTTTGTTAGTCGAAGTCAGTCAATAAGAGACGATGTTTCAGATCTCGAAGCTTCCTTAACGCAACGAGATGAAAACGTGCAAAGCATGCAAGCGAAGGTTACCGCAATGATGCAAAACTTGAATACGTTTGATGCACAAAAAAACAAGTTAAACAGGCAAATCACGCAACAGCTTGAGGACATAGCTCGCTTGAATGAACAGCTTGAAAAACGAGAACGCGCCAATAATATGCAGTGGTTTACGCGCGGCGCGATGTTAGGCGTAATCGCTTTGCTTATTGGCTACCTTCTTGGTTTTTTTGGGCGTAGGCGCAAGTTAAGTGGCCAACTCATGTAGTGGTTACATCTTCTTGAAGACGCTGCTCATTACTACATGGGCCGGCAAAATAGCCTCATACGTTTAGATTATTCATCATCTTCAGTCATCGTCATTAGCGAGGTGTTACCACCCGAGGCTGTAGTGTCAATACTAATGGTTTTTTCGGTGAGTAAACGGCCAATCATATTGTCGTTATGCTCTGCGGTAATAACCGGTAATATTGCACCGCTTCTTAAAGCCATTTTTTGCACAAATCGAGACGTTCTAGACGTACTGCTATCAACGATCATTCCTGCAATATCCTTATGCTCTAGCAAAGCTTCAAGATGCTTAAGGCGAGCTACTTGAAATACACCCTTCGCGGCACCTGTACTTTCAAACTTATCTTTATATGTAAGCGCTTCTTCATAAAATAAATCAGAGACAACTGCAATCAATATGTTGCCTGTCGCAAGAGCCGTTACTATAGACAAAGTCCAATATTCAAAGCTTACCTCTTTATCGGCGAACGTAACTAAAATACCTCTAGGTTCTAGGTGTAGGGTATTGCTTTCACCTGTTGGACCAGGCAAAATTTGTGGCTTTTTCAGGCGTTTTTCAATCGACAATAGTTGTGAGCGAGCACGTGCTAAGGTACTGTTTAAATCTTCCGCAAGCTCTTCAACAATATCCACAGTTGCGATTTTAGCTAATAACTGACGTACCGCCGACAAGCGTGAAGTAAGGCTTGTTAATCGCCACGGTTGCACAACTTTATTTGCACACGTGATCATGTCGTCTACTTCTTTAGCCGATTGCGCATCACTCACTAAGGCTTGGTCACCGGCGAAGCCGTCGGCAAGGTCGTCATGAATATCGACCATGTCAGGAGTTACTTTCTCCATCATTAAGCGTGGTAAATAATTAGGACCACCGGCTTTAGGACCGGTGCCTGATAAACCACGACCACCAAAAGGCTGTGAACCCACAATAGCGCCAATCATGTTACGGTTGATATATAGGTTCCCTGCACGCGACATTTGCGCTAATTCGTATGCGCGCTCTTCAATGCGGGTGTGAATACCCATCGTTAGGCCATAGCCTGTTGTGTTTATTTGCTCCATCACTTTATGTAACTCATTGCCCTTAAAGCGCACAATATGAACACAAGGTCCAAATACTTCTTTGGTTAGCACACTTAAGTCGCTAATTTCGAATAGATGTGGCGCAAAAAAAGTGCCGTCTAATTTACTATCTATTTCGCATTTGTATAAGAGTTTGCCATTTTCCTGCATAAATGCTTCATGATCATTAAGTGCTTTTAAGGCTTTTTCATCAATTACAGGACCAAGGTCAGTCGACAACCACTGCGGATCACCTACACTGAGCTCTTTCATAGCACCAATAATCATTTCTATAATATCGTCGGCTACTACGTCTTGCACAAACAAAACTCTAAGCGCTGAACAACGCTGACCAGCGCTTCTAAAGCCCGACATTACAACATCGTCAACGACTTGCTCAGGTAATGCAGTAGAGTCCACTATCATGCAGTTTTGGCCGCCAGTTTCGGCAATCAATGGCACTTGCGTAGTTGGGCGCTGCGCTAGGGTTCTGGCTATAAGTGTGCCCGTTTGGGTAGATCCAGTGAACATTACGCCTTGAATGCGTTCGTCGGGCAATAATGTATCACCCACTTGTGGACCATTAGCAATTACCATTTGCAACACGTCTTTAGGCAGGCCAACAGAGTGCATTAATTCAAGCGCCCTTATGGCAATTAAGCTGGTTTGTTCAGCGGGCTTGGCTATCACTGTGTTACCCGTGGAAAGGGCCGCTACTACTTGCCCTAAAAATATCGCCAGAGGAAAGTTCCATGGGCTAATACACAAAATAACACCCCGTGGTGTAAGCCTATTATCAGGGTCTATTTTTTTTGCTTCAACCGCATAGTAGCGGGCAAAATCTACCGCTTCACGCACTTCATCTATGCTATCTTCGGTAATTTTACCTGCTTCTTTTATGCACAAGCCAATAAGTTCATCCATGTGGCGTTCAAGAATATCAGCAACACGCATGAGTATTTCTGCACGCTCTGTTACCGCTGTGTTTGACCATAACGAAAATGCATCATTGGCAATACTCAGTTTCGCTAACATTTGAGCAGGGGTATCAAAATGATGATAACCCACAATCTCAGACAAATTAGCAGGGTTACGCACAATATAATCAGCCTTATCACTCACAACAAGATTACTCGCATGCGAATCGAACCATTTATTGATACTTTTTGACAAGTCGGTAAGCTTATCAACGTCGTATACATCAAAACCTTTGGAATTTGCGCGGCTGTCTCCGTATAAATTCACTGGCATTGTAATTTGAGTATTGACTCTTTTTGCAAGTCGTTGCGTATGCTCAACAGGGTCGCTTAAAAGCTCTTCTACAGCTTTACTGTTGTCAACTATTGCATTTACAAATGAAGAGTTAGCTCCATTTTCGAGCAACCTTCTGACTAAATAAGCAAGTAAATCTTCATGATGACCAACAGGCGCATACACGCGGCATTGAATACCTTCTTCTTTTACGATTTGATCATAAAGCGTGTCGCCCATGCCGTGTAAGCACTGAAATTCAAAACCTTCTTTGTCGTCGCCCGCCAGTTCAATAATTACTGACGCAGTATAGGCATTATGTGTTGCAAACTGCGGGTAAATAGAATCTCGGTACGCCAGTAAGCGGTTAGCACAGGCATGATAAGAAACATCGGTTGAGGCTTTACGCGTAAATACAGGGAAATCCTCATGACCACCCTGTTGGGTATGTTTAATTTCAGTATCCCAATAGGCACCTTTGACTAAGCGTACCATCATCTTTTTATTCATACGTGTGGTGATTTCATGCAGCCACTCAATCACAAAAATAGCGCGCTTTTGATATGACTGCACCGCCATCCCAAATCCATGCCAATCTGCTAGATCTGGGTCACTAAAGACTTTTTCTATAATGTCCAAAGATATTTCTAATCGTTCCGATTCTTCGGCATCAACAGTTAAGCCAATGTTATGCTTCTTTGCTTGCAAGCAAAGCTGCTTTAAACGCGCACAAATTTCGGGGACAACCTTTTCGTATTTTAAGAAGTCATATCTAGGGTGAATTGCCGACAGTTTTACGGAAATGCCAGGGCTCAATCGTGGACCTTTGCCTGCGCCTGCTTTACCAATTACTTCAATCGCTTCAGAGTAAGCTTTAAAATAGCGATCGGCGTCGTCAAGAGTACGCGCACCCTCACCTAGCATGTCGTATGAATATACATAACCAATTCTTTCTTTTTCTTGAGCTCGTTTTACCGCATCTTCTATAGTTTCTCCCATTACAAACTGTTTGCCCATTACCTTCATAGCAATGTTCATAGCGCGCCTTATGACTGGCTCTCCCATACGACCTAGGGTTTTTTTCAACAAACCAAACTGCGCTTTTTTACGTTCATTGGCATAATTGACCATATTGCCGGTGAACATGAGACCCCATGCTGCTGCGTTTACAAATAATGAATCGCTGTTGCCTAAGTGGCTAGACCATTGCCCATTAGCCAATTTGTCTCTGATGAGTTCATCTTGAGTGCCTTTATCGGGTACACGCAACAATGCCTCCGCTAAACACATTAATACCACACCTTCTTCAGAAGATAAGGAATATTCATTTAATAAAGCATCTACGCCACCATGGCCTTCTTGGTCTTTTCGAATGCGCAACACTAGGGTGCGGGCACGCTCCCATGCTCGACTTCTTGCTCGCATACTCACCTCGGCTTCGGGTAAAATATGTTCAACTGCTTGTGCTTCATTTATCCGGTAAAAATCACGGATTTTTTGGCGTATAGCGCAATTGGTTGCAAGACTTGTGTTTATGAGCATGTAGCACCTCCAAATAATGGTAAAATCGTATAATAAAACATTTGCTTAGTAAATTTCGCGTACCATAGTCCCAAATTGGGTAATAAGCTATCAAAGTCGACAATTTATTTACATTCAGTTAAAAGTAAGTGTCAAGTTAATTAAATTCAGGCATTGTGTGGTACTATATTAATTGAAAAGGGTAAGTTTTGTTCATACTTCGATTACGTAGCGCAAGTAACTTACTATGAGTCTAGGCAGAGGCGTCTAATGGGCAATAAATGGTTCACGGTGTTATTAATTGTTATGCTTGGCGCATTGCAGTTTAGGCTGTGGTTTGGCAAAAATAGCGTCTCTGACTTTCAACAAAAGCAAAACCAAATTACAACACTAACTAAGCAAAATGCGAATTTACAGCAGCGTAACCAGCTGCTCAGAGCCGACATTGAAGACTTACAGCTGGGTATAGAATCGATGGAAGAGCGCGCTCGTAACGAACTTGGCCTAATTAAAGAAGGCGAAACCTTTTACCGTATTTTGCCGAAAGAGTAAGTGCCTTGACATCACCCCCTACATTTCCTGTGATTATCCCCGCTGCAGGAATTGGCAGCAGAATGGCGGCCAATAAAGCAAAACAATATTTGAGGATCCAGCATAAAACAATCTTAGAACACACGGTAGAGGTTTTTTTATCACACCCTGAAATTGGTAAAATTGTTGTTGTGCTGCATCCCCAAGACCAAATTTTTTCAAGCTTATCTCTCGCCAATAATCCGCGAATAATCGCCATCGTTGGTGGAAGTGAGCGCGTAGATTCGGTGCTGGCTGGCCTGCACTTTGTATCAAAAATGCATCAAGCTTCGCAGTTTGTATTGGTACACGATGCTGCCAGACCTTGTATAGAAGCCTCAGATATAACAAGATTAATTCGCCAATGCGTTGCCATTACTCCAAATGATAAAGCCTGCGGGGCAATATTGGCGTGTCCAGTTGCCGATACCATTAAAAAAGCCAGCACCGAAAAAATAAGCTTAGCAAATACGCAAAGTACGTTTGTAGTAAATGACACCATAGATAGATCGTTACTTTGGCAAGCCCAAACTCCTCAAATGTTTATTGTAAATGAACTCATTGCGGCTATTGACGTAAACTTAGCCAATGGAAAAAGGCTAACCGATGAGGCCTCTGCTATGGAAAATACCGGAAAGTACGTAATGTTAGTAGAGGGTCCTTCTAGCAATATAAAAATTACAAAACCCAGTGACTTGGCCTTAGCCACATTTTATTTAGGCGCAATAAATCAAAATAACAAATAAACAGGAGTGTTTGCCTAAGCAAGCAA
>JBLHMY010000105.1:0-8294 GCA_047621065.1 Glaciecola sp.
AACGTACTAGTCGTTAGTGACGTCTTTTTGTTAAGCCACACATGTTTTAAGGTGAACGCTAGCATCAGCAAATGGCATAAATTTCTGTTTGTGCGACTGGCTAACAGTCCATAATGACGAATGCGATGAAACCTGCTGGGCAATACATGCAACATAAATTCGTCGGTGTCTAAATCGATGGTCTGTTTTGATCGCTTATGGTGGCAAACATCGCTTGCTGAAGATGTGCTTATAGGCACCAGTAAGTATATTTTTGTTGCTAACGAAGTGTATAGAATAACATTACTTAAAACGGCGATAAATGTGTTGCTAAATCATCCAATATAACCGTAATACAATGCCTATAATCGGGTTTTGAGGAGGATAGAAAAAATAAACGATGTACCTGATCATTTGTTTTCTGCTATAACTTTATCTTATACTGTGACACAAATTAAGAAAGCCGAGAAAAGAATGTCTAAATCAGTTATCCAAACCAGTAATGCACCAGCTGCCATTGGCACCTATAGTCAAGCTGTTAAAGCCGGTAATACAGTATATTTGTCGGGACAAATTCCACTTGTTCCAAGTACCATGGAGATGGTTTCAGAAGATTTTGAAGCCCAAGCCGTGCAAGTGTTTGAAAACATTAAGTCGGTTGTAACAGCTGCCGGTGGTACCACTTCTCATTTGGTTAAAGTAAACATATTTTTAACCGACCTAAGCCAGTTTGCCAAAGTCAATGAAGTAATGGCACGTTATTTTGAAGAGCCTTATCCAGCCCGTGCAGCGGTTCAGGTAAGTGCTTTGCCTAAGGGAGCACAAATTGAAATTGATGCAGTTATGGTGCTACCTGAATAAATGTCGCATTTACAATCTATGACAATGGAGCGCTACCACAAAATACGCGTACTATTATCACAAAGACAGCCCGACCTTACCTTATTACTAGAAGAAGTGCATAAACCGCATAATGTATCTGCGGTTATTCGTTCTGCCGATGCGGTGGGTGTGCATCGTATTCATGCAGTATGGGAAGAAAATACGCCGCTATTAAGAGGAACTGCAATGGGCAGCCAAGTTTGGGTTGATATACAACGCCATTCAAGCACCAAAAAAGCGATAAAACATCTTAAGTCAGAAAATATGCAGGTGTTGGTGACGAACTTAGACAACACCGCGGTAGATTTCAGAGAGATAGACTATACTAAGCCCACGGCTATTTTGTTAGGGCAAGAAAAAAGTGGCGCCACCGCCGATGCGATTGCCATGAGTGATCATTCAATTGCTATTCCAATGTTAGGTATGGTGCAATCACTTAATGTATCGGTTGCGGCGGCACTAATATTATATGAAGCGCAGCGTCAGCGCGATAACGCAGGTATGTACGAGCAAAACCGCCTCTGCGAAGCGCAAGCACAGCGCAGATTATTTGAAGGTGGTTTTCCTGTATTACACGCTGTTTGCATGAAACGAAAATTGCCTTTTCCAATGATTAATGACAAGGGTGAAATTGAAGCTAATGATGAATGGTGGCAGGCACTTCAGTTTTCTGAGAAAGAAAGCACAAGTATTTGAAAGTTTTCATGCTCAGGTAAGGTCTAAATAAATTGACGCCTTATTACCAAAGCTCTTGGACACTTAATTACAAGTCCATTAAATGAAAAGGACACCAAATGAAAAAAATGATACTAATTGTGCTATTGAGCATTGTTTCGCTGCAGGTATTTGCGTTAGACCGCACCCAAATACGAGATAAAGCTGAAGATGTTACACCCCTCTTAAATGGCGCGACCGTGCCTAATGTTACCGTTAAAACTGCTGATGGTTCGCCCGTTAGTTTACAAGCTCTGTTGATGCAAAAACCAGCGGTTATTGTTTTTTACCGCGGTGGTTGGTGTCCTTATTGTTCGCGTCAACTTGCCGAGTTAAAAGACATAGAAGAAGATTTAGTTAAAGAAGGTTATCAAATACTTGCAATTTCGCCTGAAAGCGTCGAGAAACTTCAATCGCAAAAGTTGCAAACGAAGTTTGCTGCGCAATTGATTTCAGATGAAAGCTTAAACGCGATTAAAGCATTTGGTATAGGTTTTTATGTACCAAATGATACTCGCGCGCTATACAAAGACCGAATGAATGTTGAGCTCACAA
This sequence comes from Glaciecola sp., assembly GCA_047621065.1. Classification (GTDB taxonomy): domain Bacteria; phylum Pseudomonadota; class Gammaproteobacteria; order Enterobacterales; family Alteromonadaceae; genus Glaciecola. Next base: position 2,131 of record JBLHMY010000105.1, read on the forward strand.
GCGACGACTCTAAGCGCGCTGTATTGCCGGCACCAGCGATTTTTATCACTAATACTCAAGGCCAAATAGTGTTTAGCTACGTCAACCCAAATTTCAGAGTAAGGCCTTCTGCTGCTCTAGTATTAAGTGCTGCAAAATTAGTCAAGGCTACGCCAACTGAATAAACATTTAGCGTGTATTTTATGATTGCAGCGACATTGGTAAAGGTAGTATTGTTTAGGCGCTCAGCATTGTTTGTGCACTGAGATTTGTTTTGTGAGCGCTAACTTTATAGGTTCTTCAGGTGTTGAGTAATGCGGCCAGAAGCCCAATTAATCCACCAAACACGCCTCCCCATACCACCAACCAACCCAAGTGTTTTCTGATCATATTCTGAATAATATCTTTGACCATTTTGGGAGTCAGTTCATTCAAACGTTGTTCAACAATTTGAGTGATTTTGGTGTGTAAGTCATGCTGCATGTCTGGCTGAGCTAACTCTTCTTGCAGCAGTGATATGAACTTAGGATCTTGGGTGATATTTTCCAGCGCCGCCCCCATTTTAATCACAAAAGGCTGCCGCATTGGCTCCAAGGCCTCAACACCGCCTAACATTCCTAACATTTGCCCAAAAGATGACTCTTTAATAACGTCTACTAATGAGTCAAATGTAGGCGCTAAATCGACTTTTTTGATAATAGGGGATAAGTCCATTTGCAGAGGTTGCTTGCTGTCAGTTAGAAAACGTTGAATGTTTTCTTCACTAAAAAACTGTTTCATGACTAACGTACGGATACCGCTTTTAAAATCTTCAAAACGTTCCGGTATAACACCAGAACCATAAAGTCCGGGTACTTTTTCAAACAACATATGCACCGCTATCCAGTTGGTGATCGCACCTGATACTGAAAACAAACCAACCGTTTTGATAATGGCGTTGTCTAATAAAAACCCAAGTAATACTAGGGCGAAGGCTAATCCGTTGGTAATAATACTCTTATTCAAAAAAAGGACTCCAAAACGATTGAATTTAGGCATGATTTATACCAGTAAAATGGATGCTGTCAACACGTACAAGCGATAATATAGCAGAAAAAGAGCAGAAAAAGAGCAAACGCTATAGATGATTTATACAAGCTACTTTGAGACGCCGTGAGCCTAAAGACGTTAGTATATTTATCAATAAAACAGTGCTTTAATGCGCCACAATATGTGGGCATCTACCTTAATGTATAAAAATTATGTAAGCATATTTGTGCAGCATTTCCCATTTGCCTGTCCTTTTAACCTGTTATTCTTGCGGCCAAAAAATCGACAGCCACTTTAACTTTAGGCACTAAGTATCGATGTTTTTGATAAAGTAAGTACACAGCCAGGTCGTCATTTTGACTGATACTCAATGGCGCCTCAAAATGCAATTCTTGCAGTGCTCCGCTTTTAATATAGGGTGTTAAGACCCACCACGGTGCCATCATTATACCTTCACCGTTTAACGCTTTTTTCGCTAACCAGCCGCCGTTATTAGATACTGCCACCTGCGGTGCCGAGACATCTTGCCATTGCCCATCAAGGTAACATAACCAAGGGGTTGGACCATTTGGTGTGCGAAAATAGATGCCCTTATGCTGAGCCAACTCTAGCACGCTTTTAGGCCGGCCCATATTGGCTAGGTAACTGGGCGCTGCTACTGGAATAAAATGATTACTCATTAATTTGATGGCTACGACCCGTTCATTCGGAGCATAGCCACCGCGTATGGCAATGTCTACATCATCACGACTCAAGGTTGATAACTCATCAGTTAGGCTGACATCAAGAATTATGTCAGGATACAAACGACCAAACTCGTCCAAAAGAGGTAGTAAAATACGCTCCCCTAAACTGACCATTGAACTAATATGCAGGTGCCCCATGGGTTTCGCTTGATAATTACTAACCACTTCGTTACTTTGTTCTAACTGACTGAGTATGTCACTAATCTGACTATAGTAGGTTTGGCCAATTTCAGTCAATTTGACAACCCGTGTTGAGCGCTTTAATAGGGTAGCACCTAAACTTTTTTCCAAATCGGCCACACGGCGAGAAAGAGAAGAGGGCGGCACATCAAACACTCTGGCTGCTAGCGTAAAACTGCCCGTTTCTGCGACTTTGCTGAAATAACGTAGTGCCCGTAATTGATCCATGCTGTATCCGGTGGTCGTAATTATATTATTGCTTTTAAAACAATAAAGATTCGCATTAGTGGCTATATATCTTAGCATTTTATGCAGTAATAATAAGCCTACTTTAATCTAGATAGTAAAAATCACTGAAAGTGCCTAATTTATATTAGGCACTTTGACATCTACAACATTAACGGAGAGTCTGATATGAATACCTACACTGCAATTAACCTTATACAGCGCCCGGTTCCTGGCCCCATTCGCCCAGATACCTTTGAAGTAGTTAAAAAAGATATGCCAGAAGTTGGTTCAGGTCAATTCTTGGTAAAACAAACTCATATGTCACTTGACCCCGCAATGATTGGCTGGATGAGCTCGGATACCAAAAGTTATATTCCTCCAGTGGCTATAGGGGACGTTATGCGCTCCTCGGGTATTGGTGAGATTGTGCAAAGTAATCATCCTGATTTTAAGGTGGGTGAACGAGTAATGGGTTTAATGGGATGGACAGAATATTTTTTGAGTACAGGCCCAGGTTTGAATAAAGTACAAGAAGGCTTAGATCCATCTATGGTGTTATCGGTGTTTGCTCTTCCAGGCATAACCGCAATGCAGGGATTATATGGTGTAGCTAAACCTAAAGCTGGTGAAACCATCGTGGTAAGCGGTGCGGCGGGCTCTGTAGGTTCAATTGTTGGCCAATTAGCAAAAGCTGATGGTTTAACAGTGATTGGCGTGGCCGGTAACGACGAGAAATGCAATTGGATTGTTGATGAGTTGGGCTTTGATGGCGCAATCAATTACAAGACAGATGATATTGCTGCAAAGTTAGCAATACTGGCCCCAAACGGGGTTGATATTTATTTTGAAAATACCGGTGGAGCGATTCAAAACCATATTTTTGAAGCGATGAATGCCCATGGTCGAATACCCGTTTGCGGGATGATTGCCGATTATGGTTCTGACGCTCCCAGTGCTGGACCTAATTGGATCCCAATTATTAAGAAGCGTTTAACGATACAAGGTTTTACAATGCCTGATCATTACGCAGAAATCCCTGAACTAATTGCTAAACTGACACCCTATGTGATGCAAGGAAAAATTAAGCATCGTGCGCATATATTGGATGGTTTAGAATCTGCAATTGACGGTTTAAATTTATTGCTGACTGGCGGCAATAATGGCAAGTTGATCGTCAAGCTTTAAACACTAGGCAAAAGGAGTATTCTCGAAATCCATTTGGGAATACTTTTATCTTTGCCAATTCTGGCATAATCGCTGTGATGTATTTCAAGGCTTATGCATGCTGGTGACAGCTACTTGTTGTGAGTACGTTACCAACTGATTCCCGTATTTACGTTAACTAAGATAAGCATCCACAATTAGCCTTTTTTGCTTAATGATTACAACATTAATGAAGCCTATTGGCTATTGCTTAAATAATGGGTAGCGTTTATTCTTTGTAATCTCAAGTACAACTTTTATACTAATCGGACGTATGGAAATGATTGGGATAGTAAAGAGCGAGCAAAAATATACCTCTGTTTGGGTAGCGTGGGTTTGCATACCATTGTTACTACTTTTTAATTTTCAATATTACCCATTCGATTCTGTCTCGTTTGACCTAACACTCTTTCACATTCCCGCTGTTGTGGCGCTTACCTATCGTTATGGTTGGCATGGCTTTGTGGCTGCGCTTATTGGTTCTGCTGCGTTATTAGTTAACATAGATATGTATCCCCTTATTTTTGGTGGCGAAGCTTCGCTATACCTTATTATTGTTCACCTTGGTTGGCTTACGCTATCCAAAGGTTGGTTTGCGTGGTGCGTCAGTTGGTCGTTGGCTAGTCGTTGCAGGGTTATTAATGTTACTAGGTATAGCGCTGTTATTGGCAGACATCTATTCCGAAATGATTCCAAGTTACCTTCATTTAAAAGAGTCCCCAAGTTTTAGATGGACGTTGAACAAGCCCGGTGATTTCCTAACGTTGCTCATGTTCTTTTGGATGGGTAATTGGATTCGTAAGTTTGTAATGACTGCCGAGCCTTTGTCAAAAACACTTTCTACTGGCTTTAAACTGGCGATAAGTGCTGGCATTTTGTATTTGCTCGACCCCATGTGGGAAGGTCTGGTAACGGCGGTTTCAAATTCAAAGCTCATTACCGACACTCTTCATACGCTTTCACCAGCGGGTTCTAATTATCTTTTACCACTAATTGCACTGTTACTTTCGATAACTAGGCGAAATGGCATGTCAATAGTAATAACCTTGGTTGGCACCTACTATTTGCTTTATGGCATTGCCGAGTGGAGGAGTGCTGATAGCTTTTTTGATATTTCATTCACTGATTTTGCGCTAGCCATTATTTTTGCCATGCTCGGAAAGCGCATAGCTAAACAACTTTATGACATTGACTCTACCGCAACGGCCTCTTTACTGCCGGTTGCATCTGCCACAAAAAAATCTACCCTAAAACCTGAAGATTGGGAGCGTCAACATGACGAAATTTCAAATACAGTGAGACGGGTTATGCTTACTGTGTTGGCATATTCTGTGTTCTGTGGGTTAACACTTGCGTCGACTAAAGATGCTTCTCTTTTCGGGGTGAATTCTAAAATAGAATTGCCAATTGCTGGTACCTCCATTGACTATTCAACTTTCCTTACCGTAGGACCCCTTATTTTAATAGGTCTAATTATGTACTTGCATCTTTTTTTGCAGAGTTCCTCTGATCTGGCAAGACCTCAAGGGGCCAACCCGCTGCCATATTTATTCAATATGGAAAATCCACTTGCAATAATACTGTCTGGCTTTTTGCACTATTGGTTACCTGTTTTATTGTTATTTCAGTTTGCCTGGATTGCAGCTCCGCAGCCCATGGCTGGATTTTGGCTTGGGCTCGTATCAATTGGCATGGGCATTGTTATGGCCTATTTACATATGGCCCGCACGTCGGGTGAAAACGAGGGAATTGCGCGCCAGTTAACCCGGGTAATGTTTTTTACCTTTTGTTTACTGTTCGCTCTTCAAATGGCGAGCGGCGGCGCAATGGTGAAACGATCGTTAATGCTTGAAGGAGCCAATTTAGAAAATACTAAACTGAGCGGGGCCAACCTTTTTGGTGCCAACTTAGACGGCGCGCAATTCACTGGTGTAGATCTGACAAACGTCAACTTTAGGAATGCGTCATTGGGGAAAGTCAACTTTAATGAGTTAATCTTGAAGGGAGCTGATTTGCGTGGGGCCGATATTACAACTACAGTTTTTGGCAATGCAACTCTATATGATGCCGATTTGCGCGGGGCGATTGGATTGTCCTGCGATAAACTTAAGTCCGTAGAAAATCTCCAAACAGTGCATAGGGACCTTGATTATTCCTGCAAATATGATTTTCCAGAATCACCTCAAGACGATGCACGACGCAACAAATTTAAATGATTTTGTACGATAAAAGAAGGGGCTACTTTGTTCCTTCGAACTGCATTAAGCATTTAGTTTTCGTTAATACTGAACCGACAATATAGCCATTACTTTTATGTTTATAGCAACATTGCAAAAGTTAACATGGTGCGTGTTTAGGTATATTTGTTAATAACCGCGATATACCTTCGATACGCTAATCAATGATAGTAAGCGTTACTATTTTGCGATTAAGATAGTCACTGTTCGAGAACCTTATTGAAATCACTCTTGTCTAGCGTCCTTATAAAAAGGGCCGCCGCAAAAAGCTCATCGGCTATAAAAATATGTTTTGTCAGTTGTGTGGGACTGAGCGCTATGGTTGTGAGCACTATAAGCATGGCTCAGCAAACCTTTGCATCGTCTGGAAGCGCACTTAACCGAGGTGCTGTGGTAGTTGGCAGCGATTTAAACTCAGCTTTTTATAATCCTGCAGCACCGAGTTTTATGCTGGCTGGGGAAGTGGGTTTTCAAACTAACTTTATAGCACCGTTTGGGGCGGGGTATGAGGTAGGTGAAATAGATTCCTTAATAGACGAATTAGAAGAACTCATCGATATTC
>JBLHMY010000106.1:0-8285 GCA_047621065.1 Glaciecola sp.
ACTATCTTTGCGCCCATAGTGCGCATAAGTAACCGTCATCGCGCAAAACAAGACTGGCTGGCACATACCAGTAAAGTTAAAGGCAAGCTGCTAATTGATGCTGGCGCGGCGAAAGCGCTTACCAAGTCAGGAGCATCATTATTAGCCGCTGGCGTGGTATCAATTGAAGGCGACTTTAGGGCCGGTGATAGTGTCGAAATAATCCATGCCAACAGACCTTGTTGTAAAGGACTAGTTAACTATTCAAGCACCGAGTTAAAGCGCATATTAGGCTGCAAAAGCGATGAAATAAAAACAATTTTGGGGTATTCGGCGAGTGAGGCTGTGGTGCATCGGGATAATTTGGTGCTTGCGACGACTAATTTTTAGGCTGCGATAAAGCAGATAACAGGATTATTAATAGGCGTGCGAATGGTTTACCTGTAAACTTTCACGGCGCCATGAAAAGCGTCAACAGCCCACAATTACGTGATGTTAACTAGTCTGTTTATTAACAATAATTAGGAAAACCAGATGCCAGAAATTCAGCGTTTGCTCGACAACAACAAAAGATGGGCAAAGGCCAAGCATGAAGAAGATCCTGAATTTTTTAGCACGCTGGCCAAACAGCAAACGCCTGTATATTTGTGGATAGGGTGCAGTGATTCTCGCGTTCCGGCAAATCAAATTGTTGATTTACTCCCCGGTGATATTTTTGTGCACAGAAATGTAGCTAACATGGTAGTACATACCGATTTTAACTGCATGTCGGTATTACAATACGCTTTAGATGTACTAAAGGTGAAACATATAATAGTGTGTGGTCACTATGGCTGCGGTGGCGTACAAGCAGCCCTTGATGATGCAAGCTTAGGCTTGATCGACAATTGGTTATTGCATATTAAAGACATTGCGAAATCTCATGAAGATGAATTAAGCAAGCTTGCGTACCAAGACAAATTAAGCCGTTTATGCGAGTTGAATGTAATAGAGCAGGCCCAACATGTGCGCGAAACGAGTGTATTTCGCGACGCGATAAAGCGTGGACAAGATGTTAAATTGCACAGCTTTATATACAGTCTTTCTAATGGGCGGATAAAAGTGCTTGAACGAGGCTAAGCGGCATATTAGTCAACATTTCATACCAATATAATATCAAAAAAACGCGCTAAAATTAGGCACTAGCTTTTATTGTGTGCTAACTTTTGCCGCGATATTTTTGGTCTACTAAACAAGATGAGTTGTGTGTATTAATGGAAACAGCAAAAGTTAGTGTTAACCCGCCTATAGAGTCAAGGTTACCGCTAGTCGAATTTATTTTATTGATGGCTTTTCTAACCTCTTTGGTGGCGTTGAGTATAGACGCTATGTTGCCTGCGCTCGACCAAATTGGGGCTGAGTTAAACAGCACCAGCACGCAACAAACCTATCTCATTGTTTCTATATTTTTTGTTGGCATGGCTATTGGGCAAATATTCTTTGGCCCTTTTGCCGATGCCCGAGGCCGCAGGCTCACTATATTAGTGGGCTTAATTATCTTTTTAGCCGGGACGGTGGTGTGTTACTACGCCAGCAGCATTGAAACTTTACTAATTGGTCGGCTTATTCAAGCCTTTGGTGTTTCGGGTCCGCGAATTGCCTCAATGGCTCTGATACGAGACCTCTATGTGGGCGATTCAATGGCCCGAGTAATGTCGTTTACAACGGTTATTTTTATACTGGTGCCAATGATTGCGCCACTTATGGGTCAGGTAGTGATGGCGCATTTTGGATGGCGTCATATATTTACTGTGTTTGCCATTGTTGCCGCCATATCTGCGGTGTGGTTTTTTAGCCGACAAAAAGAAACCTTACCCAGAGCGAATCGGGTTAAGTTTAGCTTGCGGCAGTTTGGGCGTTCAGTTAAATGGTTAATTCAACAACCCGCTGTTATGGGTCCGGCGGTAGGCATGGGCTTTATTTTTGGTGCTTTTTTGGCATACTTGAGTGGTTCACAAACTATTTTCCAAGACATTTACGATACCGGCGAATACTTCCCTTTGTTGTTCGCAATGTTAGCCTTTGCGATAGGTGCGGCCTCTTTGTTTAACGGTCTTATGGTGGTTAGATTGGGCATGCTTAAATTGGTCAGTTTTGCGTTGATTATGACGGTAGTATTTGGCGTATTACTCACCGCTATTAGTATTATGTATGCAGGCATTCCGCCACTGTGGTTATTTATATCTGTTATGTTCTTTGGCTTTTTCTTTTTAGGTGTATTATTCGGTAATTTAAACTCGTTGGCTATGGTGCCTGTGGGTCATATGGCCGGAGTAGGAGCAGCTTTTGTTGGTTCGTTTACGAGCATACTCGCCGTTCCTATTGCGACCTTCATTAATATTTTTCTTAGCGATACTATTGCGCCTATTGCTTATGGTTTTCTACTGTTTGGCAGTCTGACTTATTTTGTGGTTAAGCTAGGAATTAAATACACGCCTTTAGAGAGTTAGGTCTTGTGATGCTAAGATTGTTAGTTGTTCGTTACACGTTCACTGTGCTTTGACGAATATATGAGCGTTTAAGTCGCCGGTAATTATTTCCACCATTAAAAAGAATAAGCCTGCCGATAGTGCATTGCCCGATACTTTGTTGCGCAGATTACTGGAACTTAACACCACGCCTCTTTGGTCTAATTTGGCAACAATATCGTCATAGGTCATTTCGTGTTCAACCATCAGCTTTTTTATATGTAAAGTGGTCGCTTTTGCGTAAGGCAGAATTGACTTCTTGTTATTGACGCTTATATTAACCTGTGCGTGATTGTTTGTTTGCATAGCACGTTAGTCCTTAACGGTGATAAATAGCGGATGGGTAGTATAACTATTAGCGCAATTTATTCAACGCAAATGTTATGAATTACGAGCAATTGCAACTTATATTAAATTATTGCAACAAATGTGTTGCAATTTATTCTAAATTCACTATTATACTTAATGTCAAAAACAAAAAGCAAATCGCTTTTTAATGGAGAGCAACATGACAACGAAGCGCGACCACATCCTTTCGCTTATGAACGAACAGATTAATTTCACAGCTGAAGTGGAAGGAGATTGTATAAGCATCTCTAATGACGAAGGCGTAGATGCTTTCTTGGTAGTAGGTGAACAACAAATTGTGGTGGAAACCATATTGTTTCCTATTAGTGCAGTGAAAGACATTGCCGCACTAGACGCCGAAATTTTGCGTACTCACCGCTTGGTGCCCTTGTCGACCTTAGCGGTATCCAGAATTGGCGAAGACGAATATTACGTTGCCTTCGGTGCGCTGTCAGTAGGCAGTAAAGACGAAGTGATAGTAGAAGAAGTAGAGGCTCTGTTTGCAAACGTGCCAGAGTTTATAGAATTGTATAGTGAACATTTAAAATAGTAGGAGTTGGGTTATGAGTTTAAGTAGATTATGGACAGCATTAAAAGGTCACACAAACAAATCTCTTGAAGATGCAGCAGATTCGCAAGCGTTGACTATTTTAGATCAGCAAATACGTGATGCGAAAAAAGAAATTCAGCTATGCGGACAAAGTCTTCATTCTATCGCTGCAAAGCGTAAAATGGCCCAAAACAAAGTTGTGTCTTTTAACGCTGATATTGAGAAATATAGCCAAAGTGCTGCACAGCACGCTGAAACAAATCGTGACTTGGCCTTGGAGTGCGCTCAGCGCGTTGGCGAAATCGAAAATTTGAAAGTAAGTGAGCAGAGTATTCTCGACAGCTACATGAAAAATGAAAGTTCATTAAAGTCTAATCTTGCCACAGCAAAAAACAACTTACGCATGCTAGAACAGCAGGTTGATCAGGTCAAAGCAACGCAAGCGGTTCAAAAAGCCCAGGTTGCTGCTTCGACGCATTTTGATGGTGGTAATAGTAAAGTGAAAACAGCATTAGACAGCTTAGAGCGTATTAAGCAAAAGCAGGCTGAAAAAGAAGCCGCCCTTGATGCATCTGCCGAACTTGCCGAAATTGAAACCGGTTCAGACCTTGACAACAAGCTTCGCAGTGCAGGCGGCAGTGGCTCTGGTTCAAGCGAGGACATGTTAGCGAAGATCCTAGCGGGTAAGAAGTAGCCACTCACAAAAAGCTAAGCAAAACCACCAGATGCGCCCAATATAATGTTGTTGGCGCATCTATACATTTAGTCATGGGGTTATATGCTAGTATCACGTTACTTGCATATCATTAGTGTAAGAACAGGTAGGTACGGGCAATTGGTAAACAAGTAGCGGAGCCACCACATATGTTTAACTTTTTTAAAAAAAAAGCACCACCAGTAGCTAGCATTAGCAAACCAGAAGTGATGGGTTTATGCATTGGTTCCAGTTTCGATATCGATAAACTTTCTTTTCAACTTATTCTTGATGAACTCGTTATCGGCGGCATTGCCGATACTCAGCTTATTCAAGCCGCTGGCAAAGTCGACTTAGGCTCCAACATACTGCTGCGCTTCTATACCGACGACGAGGCATGGCTTCAAATAGTGTGTGAAGGTGGTGAAACTGAAGAATGTATTGTAGATGCTACTTTATTTCACTATTACGATACCTTAAATGTTAACGTTAATGAATGGGACGACATACTCAAACATAAAATTGGCGTACCTACTTATTTAATCGAAGGTAATGAGTATCAGCGTGTATGGACCAGCACCGCTAGCTATCATCCGCCGGTAGCTATGCAAGAAAAAACATATGATCACAGTGATGATATTACTCAAACCGATCAATTTGTGATGTTGTTTGAGCGGATACTAAGCGATGGTTCTTTTGAGCAATTGTATTTGTCGGCAGAGGAAACCTTAAACGATAATAACCAACTTGAAAGGTGCTTAGTAATTAGCACGGGTGTTAAACTAACACCCACACAAATAAGCGTAAATGGCTAATCCGGTCAATAATAAGACGCATCTAACACTAACATTTAAATGGAAAACACTATGGAAAACGCGACCGATAATTACGAATTGTTAACAGGCATCACTTTTTTTGCAATGTATTTTGGGATCTCACTTTTGTTCCTGATCATATTCAAGACGGTGTATGGATTAGCAACCCCTCATGCTGAGTGGAAGCTGATAAAAGAAGATAAAAATACCGCAGCAGCGGTGGGATTTGGCGGAGCAATTATTGGTTTTTCTGCGGCGCTTGCCGGAGCTGTAAGTAACTCGGAAGGTTTAATCGATTTTGCTATTTGGGGAGCTATTGCCCTTGTCGCCCAAGTTATCGCTTTTTCGATAGTACGTTTTGTATTTATGCCTAAAATTAGTTTACGTATTGAAAATAATGAAGTGAGTGCGGGTATTGTGTTAGGTGCTACTAACGTTGCCGTTGGCCTAATCAATGCAGCTTGCATGACATACTAACGGAGACAGAACATGAAACGTTCTTCAATTCTTGACTTATCCTTACTCAGGAAACGTACGCGCTTTTTCGTTCTCGCGCCAATATCCTTAGCCGTTATGGCGGGTTGTTCAGGCGGCGCCCGAGACGAACAAGTGTCTTTTGTAACCTCTGTTGACGACTGTGCTGCCAGCACGAAACTGTCAGTTACTGAATGCCAAGCGGCATATCAACAAGCCGTCAAAGACGCAGAAAAAACAGCGCCGCGCTATAGAAACGAGCGTGATTGCCAATCTGAATTTGGCAATTGTGAAAACCGAGGTGGTTTCTTTGTACCCTTTATGGCGGGATACATTGTGTCTAATATCGTTAGCGATTCAATGGGCGGCAATGCCCGATATAGAAATTCGGTTCCTTCTTATATGTATCGTGGAAGCGGCCAGTTTCGCAATAAAATAATGACTAGCGACGGATTTGTGGTTGGTTCTCCAGGCCAAAATTCGTATCGTGTACCAAGAGAAGCCTTAAAGAGTAAACCTGCGGTAACACGCACCATTTCACGCGGTGGTTTTGGGGCATCAGCGTCTGCTAAAAGCAATTGGGGAAGCTCAAGAGCCAGCACCAGAAGTAGTTCTAGAAGCTGGGGTGGATAAATGCTGCGAGTCCCTTGTGAGGAGCGCAAGAACTGGGAGGCTATGGCTGAAGAGTTCGGGTTTAAATTTCACACCATGTTTGGTGAGAAATACTGGGATGAATCGGCCTACTATCAGTTTTCACTAGCGCAAATTGAGCAAGGGATTGAAACGCCCACACAAGACATTCATCAAATGTGCTTGTCGGTGGTTGAACATGTGGTCAATAGCGACGAGCTTTTGACGCGCTTCGCTATTCCAGAATCACAGTGGGCGTTGGTTCGTAAAAGTTGGCAAGATGGTGACCCCTCTTTATATTCACGACTTGACTTTGCCTATGACGGTAAAGGCGTTGCTAAGCTATATGAAAATAACGCCGACACACCTACATCAATTTATGAAACCGGCTTTTGGCAGTGGATGTGGCTTGAAAATAAAGTTGATAGTAAAATGTTAGGCAGACATGCCGACCAGTTTAACTCCCTCCAAGAAAAGCTAGTAAATCGCTTTAAAGAGCTCCAAGCACTTACCCCCGATAGATGCTTACACTTTGCCTGTTGTAAAGACACTGAAGAAGACAGAGGCACAGTGCAGTACCTTGAAGACTGTGCCACAGCTGCTGGCATAGAAACAAAATTTGTATACATTGAAGATATTGGCATAGATAAAGATAAACAATTTGCTGACCTAGAAAATAATGTCATTACCTGGATGTTTAAACTGTATCCGTGGGAGTTCATGTTTGAAGATGCCTACGGTGAGTTACTTGGGCAACAAAACATTCGCTGGTTAGAGCCGCCATGGAAAGCCATTTTGTCTAACAAAGCGTTGTTGCCTATGCTGTGGAAACTGTTTCCTGAACACCCTAATTTACTCCCTTCATTTTTCGAAGATGAACTGCACTTAGTCCCCGACGATATGCTGCTGGTGAAAAAGCCAATATTTTCTCGCGAGGGCGCAAATATAAGTTTTACCGACGCGCGAGGAAACGCCCTAGATGAAAATGCAGATTCAGATGGTCCGTATGGTGAAGAAGGATTTATTTATCAGCAAAAGCATTCTCTGCCTCAGTTTGATGGCAATCATACGCTTATAGGCAGTTGGTTAGTTGACGATCAAGCCGCCGGTATTTCTATGCGTGAAGACAGCCAAGCTATTACGCAAGATATGAGTCGTTATTTACCTCACGTTATTTACTAGTCTTGCAAGTTGCCCTTTTAATCAGCTTGAATATTGATCCACTAAACGGCCAGTATCTGAGCTGAAGGATTTTTGCGGCTTGGGTTGGCAGTTTGGCAAAACGTTTGAAAGGCATAAAAAAGCCCGACCAAATTGGCCGGGCAAAAGGAGCTTAGCTACAGCACCTAACGACAGAACTGTTATTGGCTACACTTGCTGATATTAAACAATAGCCTGCATATCAATCATGTAACCGCGTAAAACCTCGCCAATAGATTCAACACCGTGACTACGTATTGCTTTGTTAATTGCCACAAGCTTTGTATTGTCTACGCCATTGCCGGTATTACTCAAACCACCGCCTATATGTTCTAAGGTGATTTTAGGCATCAATTTTTCTTGCAATAAAGGTATTGCTGCATTTGCAAACAAGTAGTTACCGTATTCAGCCGTGTCAGAAATAACCACGTTCATTTCGTATAAACGTTTGCGCGATATGGTGTTAGAAATAAGCGGTGTTTCGTGCAATGATTCATAGTAAGCCGACTCAGGTAATATGCCCGCTTCAACCATTACGTCAAATGCCACTTCAACACCGGTTTTGATCATAGCCACTAGTAATATGCCTTTATCAAAAAATTCTTGGTCAGAAATAGTCCCGCTATAAACCGGTGCATTTTCAAATCCAGACTGTCCAGTCTCTTCACGCCACTTTAGTAAGTTAGCGTCGCCATTAGCCCAATCTAGCATCATGTTGCGTGAAAACTCACCTGACAATATGTCGTCTTGATGTTTTTCAAACAGCGGACGCATTATGTCTGTAAGCTGCACAGATAAATCGTAGGCTACGACCTTGGCTGGGTTTGATAAACGGTCCATCATGTTGGTAACGCCGCCAATCTTAAGTGCTTCGGTAATAGCTTCAAGGCCATATTGAATAAGAGCACCTGCATAAGCTGCATCAATACCATCGGCTATCATTTTTTCGTAAGCTAAGATTGCAGCAGCTTGCTGCATACCGCATAAAATTGTTTGCTCGCCCATGAGGTCTGATTTAACTTCCGCTACGAAACTACTTTGCAATACACCGGCTCTATCGCCGCCGGTTGCGCTTGCAAGTGCTTTAG
>JBLHMY010000107.1:0-8237 GCA_047621065.1 Glaciecola sp.
GCTCACCAAATTTTTCTGTTGAATAGTAACCGTTCCGTTGGTGCTCAACATATCCTTTGACTGCCACGCCATCACTGCACTTATCATAATAATAAAGAACAATATATTTGTGAGTCGAACAAACCACTTATTGGCGAATAAATGTTGCAGCTTACTTTTATTTTGCGGAGCTGTAGTCGGCTTATTAATAACATTCTCTTTGCAGTGATTATTTAGGTTTGAGTTTACACAATATTATTTTATTTATTATAAAAATATTCTAGGATGCACGGCTATTATTCCATCAGCTTTTAGTGGTTAAAAAGCAATCTATCTTGTGCTATTTTTGTATACTACACGTCAACTTCATGTCAATGTTTACGGCTATATCGCTAACAACAAGCTAGACAAATAATTTATTGCTACACTATTTTATAAATATCATTTAAAGGTAATGGTTTAAAAAGGTTCGTAAAATACAGTTTTAATTTATTATTACTTGCGCTATCGGCGGGTACTTTAGCCTCAAAAACTTCTGGTATTCATGAGCTCGGTGTTAAAAAAATGGTGCAAAAAGTGCACGGTTTCGACTTGCCAAGTCACCAGGTGATGAAGACGGCCAAGCAGATAACTGGGCGTGTCGTGCGCACTATCAACAAACCTTTAATTAAAGTGCGTGGTCGCGTAATTACACAGTATCGTGACCGATTTGGTGCATGGCAGTTTGACAGTGATAAAGCGGCCAGTGGCACCAAAGTGGAAACCCGTCTTGGTATAACCAAGAAAATAGACGGCGGACTTACCTTGGGCTAGGAAACTATTTCAAGCCGCTTACGTAATACCCTTATTAGCAGCAATTTGGTATTAACGTTATGTGTAAAAAGTACGCTTTTCTGTGTTTGTGGGCCCCTTTATTACTCGGCCTTTTGTTGTTAGTAGCCTGCGCGCCACAAAATCAATCATCGCAACTAAAAACGCCTGCAGCAGCAAATGTAATAGCCACTTGGTATGCTCAATCTTATGATTTCTTTTTTAATACATCACATACCGATACACAAAACTTTGCCAAAGCACTTAATGAATCACTTGCGCTAACAGACTCTAAATTTAGCAGCTCCACTCAAGCGCTATCGACTAAGAACACTCTTACAGATTCGCTAAATTCGAAAACTGAAAACCCTGCTTTTGTTGCGATTAAAAAACAGCTTAGACAACAGTTTATAGCCCATCAATTCGCTTCTTTTGGTGATATTTATCTATCACAAAGCGACCTCATGTTTACACAGCAAAACCCCCAATGGGCATCTTATATACAATCATTAACGGCGCTTGGCGAAACGGTCGATGTATTTACACAAGGTAATTTTGAAATTTATGCAGCAAATGACACATCGGGCTTATTTGCTTATAAACGTATGCAAGGAAATACGCGCGCATTTATAGCATTTAACTTTTCGTTTGATACCCATGAACTACCGCTGCCATTTGGCTTTATGGCTTCAACAAAAGTCAGAATGTGGCAGTCTGACGCCACCAAAATCCAAACCTTTGTGACTTCTCAAGCCCTTACAATAAGGCCGTACACCGCGGTTATTGTGATTGTTGGCTAAGCGTTATCAAAGAGAAATTATGACAAATAAGCAATTCAATACTTTCTGCGAAGCTTTTAAAGCCGCCACTTATGTTGTGCAATGGGGCGGTTCGCATGTGTGGAAAGTGGGTGGTAAAGTGTTTGCCTTAGGCGTATGGGAAAAAGCTAACTCGCCAGCAATTACGTTTAAAACATCACCCCTAAATTTTGACTTTCTGCTTCACAAAGATCACTATCGACCCGCGCCATATTTAGCCTCACGGGGATTTAAGTGGATTCAGCAATATGAGGCTTCAAGCGAATTAGATGAAGAATTAAGATACTACGTAACACAGTCCTACAAGCTTGTGTCGGCCGGTTTAACCAAGAAAAAGCAAGTAGAACTGGGCGTGAATTTACGATAGTACAATAACTTGGCGCTAATCAAAGTAAGGCAATGTGTTTAGACAACCAAGCTTGCATATTAAAAATGTTGTAAACAATTGATTTAACAACATAGCTTTACTCATTAACATTATTGATAATTGCGATAATAAAACCTTCCTATCTATGCATATTTTTTTAGCGCTGTTTAACAAAGGTGGAGTGTTGGTGTGACATCGACTTCCTTTTGTATAATTCAATAGTATTGCACTTGCAATACTATTGAAAACCACTTTTATAGACATGTATGGCATAATTTTTACACAATTAAATTGACCTGCATCAAAAAAAGTTCTAAACTTTCAGAACTTACTGAAACTTTAGAAAGCTATGATCCCATAGCAAAGGAAACTCTGTGAATAATAGAATGACACCCATGATTGAATCTTTCGTTTTTCACTTTGGCGAAATGGGCAGTAGCTGGGGTTTTAATCGCACTGTAGGACAAATTTATGCATTACTGGTGTTAAGCAAATTACCTGTTAGTGCAAACGATATAGCTGAAACCTTAAGTATTTCAAGAGGCAATGTCTCTATGGGATTAAAAGAACTAAGTACTTGGCAGTTAGTCAGCAAAGAGCATAAAAAGGGCGACAGGAAAGACTATTACCATACCAAAGGCAGTATGTGGGATATGGCAAACAAGGTGTTTGAAGAGCGTCGAAAAAGGGAAATCGACCCAACACTTTCTATTTTACGCGACAGTCTTATGGGCCAGCCCGCCGACGAAAACGAAGAATATGCACAAAATCGTATAACCGAAATTCATGACTTGCTTGAAAATATCACAAAATGGACGCAAAGTTTACAAGCTCTTAGCCCAGAGCAATTGAATGGCTTAATGAAACTAGGCTCGGGCGTTAGTAAGGTTATTGATCTTACGCATAAAATAATGCCGAAAAGAGAACGCGAATAAACAAGCCAGCCTTGTGTTCATAAAACAATAATAATAACGACAGCACAAGCATATAACCCGAATAACCATTTTTATCGAGGTAAATTATGTTAGATGTACTCATGCTTTCAAGGTTGCAATTTGCCGCCAACATTAGCTTTCATATCCTTTTTCCCACCATCACTATTGCCTTAGGTTGGTTACTTTTCTATTTCAAAGTACGCTTTGATATATCGAAACATCCGGTGTGGATGCGCGCCTACCGGTTTTGGGTAAAAGTATTTGCGCTTACTTTCGCTTTGGGAGTGGTAAGCGGAATTACTATGTCGTTTCAATTTGGCACTAACTGGCCTGGTTTTATGGAAACCGTGGGTAATATTGCGGGGCCACTGCTAGCGTATGAAGTATTAACCGCCTTCTTTTTAGAAGCAACCATGCTAGGTATTATGCTTTTTGGTTTTAGGCGCGTGCCTGGCTGGATGCATACCACAGCTACCTTTTTAGTCGCGTTTGGCACAACCATGTCAACTTTTTGGATTATTGTATTAAATTCTTGGATGCAAACACCTGTTGGCTTTGAATTAATAGACGGAGTTGTGCATGCCACCGATTGGTCTGCGATTATTTTTAATCCTTCGTTTCCCTATCGGTTCTTTCATATGATAAACGCGTCAGGGCTAACTGTTTGCTTTTTAGTAGCGGGAATTTCAGCCTATCGGATAAATAGAGGCGACAACAAAAAAGCGCCAAACATAAGCCTTAAAACGGCCCTGTTTTGTGCAGCGCTTTTAGCGCCACTGCAAGCCTTTATTGGTGACCTCCATGGTTTAAATACTTTGGAGCATCAGCCTCAAAAAATTGCCGCTATGGAAGGTGTTTGGGAAACATCTACTCACGTTCCTTTGGTTTTATTTGCTATTCCCGATGAAGAAACTCGAAGTAATAAATATGAGGTATCAATACCCAACTTAACTTCAATTATTTTAACGCATAAGGCGTCTGGCGAAATTAAAGGCTTAAATGACTTCGACGGTGTGCATCCGCCTGTTAAACCTTTGTTTTATGGCTTTAGGGTTATGGTTGGCATAGGCATGTTAATGATAATGGTTGCTTGGTGGTGCAGTTTTTCACTTAAACGTAAAGGTAAGCTTAGCTCGCTGCAATTGAAGGTATTAATAAGCATGACCTTCTCTGGATGGATTGCCACACTTGCAGGCTGGTATGTAACCGAAATTGGACGCCAGCCTTACCTAGTAAGTGGCGTACTAAAAACCGCAGATGCAGTAACCACCATCGCAAGCGAAAACGTGTTGTTTACTTTTGTGCTGTATTTGAGTGTTTATATTATATTGTTGATTGCCTATATAAAAACGCTGTTTTTGCTAGCACGCAAATCAATTGAAGTAGAAGAATATGACTTAACTGTGCCGGGCGCGCCAAACCAACGCTCCATTCAGAACAGTAATTTTGCAGAGGCATCAAAATGATGAACTACATAGATGAAAATACACTTGCCTTAATATTTGCAGGCCTAACTTGTTTCTCACTGCTGCTGTACGCCATTTTAGATGGCTATGATTTGGGCATTGGGATTTGCCTACCCATGCATAATAAAGCGTGGCGCGACACTTCCATTTCGGCTATTGGTCCATTTTGGGACGCCAATGAAACATGGCTCGTACTGTCTATAGGACTACTATTAGTGGCTTTCCCTGCCGCCCACAGCGCAATTTTGTATAATTTATATATACCGGCGACCCTTATGCTTATTGGACTTATTTTACGCGGAGTGGCATTCGACTTTAGAGCCAAAGTAAAGGAGCATTACGTTGCGCGGTGGGATTTAACCTTTAAAGCGGGATCTATTCTAGCGACCTTCAGCCAAGGCTTTATGCTGGGCTTATATGTAATGGGTTTACAATACACTTGGCTGAATGTTTTTTTCGGCGTTTTTAGTGGTATTTGTGTGTCGGCAGCTTATGCGCTTATTGGCAACTGTTTTCTTATCATGAAAACAAGCGGTGAGCTGCAGCTTTATGCTATTGCCCAAGCTAAAAAATACGGCGTATTTACCTTTACCGGTATATTAACGGTATGTTTAGTTAACCCTCTTGTAAATGCAAGTGCTGCACAGGTGTGGCTAAATTCTCCGTGGGCTGCGCTATACGCGATAATTCCACTTTTATGCTTTAGTATGTTTGGGCTGGGTTATTGGGTTCTTAAACGTATGCCGTATGCTGGAGATGCTGCTAACTGGTTACCTTTTGCAATTACCATTTTAGTATTTTCGAGCTGTTTTTTTGGCCTTGTGGTGAGCTTTTATCCATATGTGGTGCCCGGTCAACTAACCATCTTTGAAGCGGCCAGTTCGCCCGAAAGCTTACGTATTATATTAGCCGGCGCAATAGTTGTTATTCCAGTAATATTTATCTATACGGCTTTTACTTATTACGCATTTAGGGGAAAAGCTGAAGGCTTACAGTATTATTAATCGTAATAAAAGACGGATAAGCAGAAGACCAGGCACGCACTTAGTCATGTTTGCGTTTAACAAAGTGCTTGCTTAAACGTCAAATTAGCCTCGCCCTAGTATGCTGCGAGCAATAACTTCTTTCATAATCTCAGAACTACCCGCATAAATAGTTTGCACCCGCGCATCTCGATAAAAGCGTGAAATAGGGTATTCGTCTGTGTAGCCATATCCGCCAAATAATTGCAGGCATTCATTAACCATGGTTAACTGCATTTCAGTGGCGGCCAATTTCAACATCGCCGCGTCGGTTACGGTCATTGCACCGCGCTTATATTTGCTCATGTGTTTTTCGATCATCGCTCTACATAGCTCTAGTTCGGTCAAGCATTGAGCCAGTTTAAAGCGAGTGTTTTGAAATTGCCCTATGGACTGTCCAAAGGCTTTTCTGTCGCCAACATAGTCTATAGTTAAATCTAAAGCGCCTTGGGCATGGCCAATGGCTTGCGCTGCGCAGCCTAGTCTTTCGCGCGGTAATTCTTGCATTAAGTATACAAAGCCTTTATTTTCTTCGCCTAATAAAGCATTGCTTGGAATGCGCATGTTTTCAAAGAACAACTCGCCGGTGTCACTGCTGTGCTGACCTATTTTATGAATAGGTTTGCCGGTTGAGAATCCTGGCAGACTAGTGTCTACCATAAATAAAGAGATGCCTTTAGCGCCTGCGCTTGTATCGGTTTTTGCGCACACAATGATCATGTCGGCCATGTTGCCATTGGTAATGAAGGTTTTAGAACCATTTAAAATATAATCGTCGCCATCTTTAACGGCATTAGTGCGCATTGCGGCCACGTCGCTGCCTGCGCCTGGCTCGGTCATAGCCAATGCTGTTAGCACCTCACCACTTACCATAGCTGGCAACCACCGGTCTTTTTGTTCTTCGGTGGCAATGTTGAGAAGGTACGGTGCAACTATATTTGAATGAATATTGTAACCGGTGGCTAGGCCGTGCAGGCCTAAACGGCACATTTCTTCTTGGATCATTTGGCACACATCAAAACTAGCGGCTGCTGCGCCGTATTTTTCTGGCAAATCAACCAACAATATTCCGGCACTGCCGAGGGTATTCCAGACTTCTCGTGGCGTATGGTGCTCTTTTTCCCATGTGTCATAATGCGGCAATATTTCTTGTTCTAAAAAACGTAACACCATGTCGCGGAACATTTGAAGTTCTTCATCATTGACTTCGTTATTAATCATTATTAAGCACTCATTCGTTAATTGGCTAACACGCACAAAGAATAGTACGCAAGTGTATAACAAAGTTGAGGAGCTTGATGTTTAGAATCTTTATTGGGTAGTGTAAGTTTGACTGATAATAGAAGCTTGATACCATCAATCAAACCTTATAAAACTAAAATGCTTGGGGCGGCTAGCTTAATAAACTGCCCCGAGCGTGCATTTATAGTTGTACATCTTTTCTATGTATTGTTAAATTAATCAATACTAGGGCTTTCAACCACCGCCAAATCACGCAAAAAGAATTCAATTACTACGGGTAAATGGTCAGCTAAATCGTCTTGGCGTTTTGCTTCAAAATACGCAACCGGCTTGGCAGAGTTTGGTACCATTTCTGCAAACATATTATAATTCATGACCGCGTAATCAAGCCGGCGCTCAGGTGCAATGGCTGGGTGGGTTAAATCGGTGTCTAATAAGGGGTCGATGAATGTATTCCCGGCGTTAGTTCCGCTTAGCAGCGCGTTCAGTTCTTGCGTTTTGGGCAGGGCGTTAAAATCACCGACTAAAAGTATATTTCGGTTCATGTCTTCGTTCAAAAAGCGCTCAAATTGCGCTTTTAGCATATTGATTTGGCCTAAACGTATGGCAATATCACGCTCGCCTCTGCCAGCTTTTAAATGCACAGCACCTAATACAAATGAATAATCTTCACTAGGATATACTTCTATTGCCCACGTTCTGGTATTAAGGCGACTTTGGGTGGCGGGCTTGCCATCTTCTCCCACCCAATTAACGAGGGGAGTGTGCAAATTTCCAAAATTGTACATAACGCCTAATGGCACTTTGCTCATTATTACCACGTTCATATACCATGTGTGTGAAGGTGCATCGGCAAAAAATTGATAGCCCATGTCGGCCAAATCAGTATCGGCGATTTCTCTAAGTAACTTGGCACTTTCAAACTCTTGCAGTACGACTATGTCGGCGTTAGCCTGTTTTAAAGCAATGACAAGGTCGGCACGCTTATTACCCATATGCTGGGGGTCGTCTTCACGGCGATTGCTTACGTATGGGTCATCGTGTTGATCCACAAAGTGCTCAACATTCCATGAAATTATTTTTATACTGTCTTGATTTGTATACTCGTAATTGGCCGGTTTACTCCAACCGGCTTTATACAAGGCCGACGTTGCTAACTCCTCAGATACGGTGTTATTTGTTGAGCAGGCAGCGGTAGCAACAATAGTCAAAATTATCAGCAGTGATTTATGCAAAGTCATGGTCGGTATTTGTCCTATGTGAAAAAGAATAACGCAGGACAAGAAAATTCATCTTGAATTATCATTTATGGGTAATAGCAATTTACGTAATTTTCTATCAATGCAGATCAAATTATAGTTAAGGTGTTTTCTCCAGCGGGGTACTATTGGCAACTATAGGGTAATAACACTAAAAAAAAGACGCTGGTTAAGCGTCTTTCATCCAGTACTGCAGTGTTGTGGCAACGAGCCTCTACTGTGTATCTTTTTTGGTTTCTTTTACCGGCATAAATACCTTAAACCCACATAGAGCGGCTATAGTAATAAGCCCTACAAGCAGGCCAAGCCAAGGCTCAAATAAACTAAATGCCATTGCCG
>JBLHMY010000108.1:0-8197 GCA_047621065.1 Glaciecola sp.
CCTTATTGGCAGGTTATTAAACAGGTTCTTATGCGCCAAGGTGTCGATTTTATTGCCGCGTCTAGCTATTCAGTACAAGGCGCTAAAGTACTTGCGTTAAATCATAAACCGTTAATTAGCGATGATCGTGGGTATATTGCATCAATCCTTAACCAATGTGCATTAAGTTATACCGATATTGACCCAAAAGATCTCCGAAAATTAGCCCGTATAGGCGTAAAAACCTATGCCAACCTGCATGCGCTTCCAATAGCCGAATTAGCCAACCGAGTTTCACGCTTCAGCATGAGTATTATTAACGAGCTTCAAGGCAAACAAGCTGCACGCGTGACCTTTTATCAGCCCAAACCTCGCTACCATGATTATTTAGAATTGCTATATGAAATAAGTCTTACCACTAAACTATTACCCGTTATAGGACTAAGCATAGACAAACTTAGCGAGTTTTTGCGTTTGCGTAACGCGCATTGTTTATCTATAGATATGCGTTTTTTTCAACGCGATCATGACCCACAAACATATACCTTTGGCAGTATACGACCAATATATAGAACTGCTGATTGGCTCGATATTATTCGATTAAAACTAGAGTCGGTAAAATTTGAGTCACCTGTGTACGCATTGTCATTAGCCTGTGAACAGTATGAAATAGCAGAAGTAGCTAACGACGATATGTTTTCACAAAAGTCGACTCATTTAGCGGCCCTCACCTTGCTTTCTCGTTTACAAAGTAAGTTAGGTCATAAAGGCGTAAATCAGCTTCACTTTGTAGGCGACTTTAGGCCAGAGCAGAGCACTTTGGTCTGCGCTATTGACGCACATAGCGCAAAATCTGCAACAAAGTATAAGAATGTAAATGCTACAAACAGTATATTTGCTGATCGACCCGGCTTATTACTTTGTGCACCTGAATCTCTTCGCCTACAAGTGCAAATAATAAAAGGGCCAGAACGTATTCAAACAGGCTGGTGGGATGACAAGCCTATTAATCGCGATTACTACATAGGACAAAGCCAAGACGGGCAACAGGTATGGATATTTAAAACCCCTACACAGGAATGGTTTTTACATGGCTACTTCATTTAACGGTTCACCCACAAATAATGCACCTTTTCTAGGTTTTGCAGAATTAGTCTGCCAATCTAACTTTTCTTTTTTAAAGGCCGCATCGCACCCCGAGGAATTGGTCCGACAGGCCTATTTTTTAGGGTATCAAGCCATTGCTATAACCGATGAATGTTCGGTTGCTGGTGTTGTGCGGGCCTATACAGAAATTAAAAACAATCACTTACCTATTAAACTTATAGTGGGCAGCAAATTTATATTTGAGCAACAAGAAATTGTGCTTATTTGCCCTACTTTTGATGCTTACAAAGAGTGTTGCCGTATTATTACCAATGCGCGCCGACGTGCTGAAAAAGGCAGTTATGAACTGTCTAAATGGGATTTAACATCCATTAAACATTGTTTCTGCTTATGGATACCAACGAGTCAACTGTGTATACAAGATACTAAGCTCAATACTCCCAATTCAGAAGCCTCACCAAATCGGCCAAATCACGACTTTGCCATATGGCTACAAAAACACTTTAAAGAACGTTTATTTTTAGTTGTAAAACGATGGCTAACCGCCAACGAACAAGACTACCTTGCTCATTGCCAAGACCTAAGTGACATTTTCGAAATAGATATTATCGCAAGCTCTTGCCCTACCATGCATGACCCTGCACGGCTTGAAATACAGCATTGTTTACAGGCAATAAATATGGGATGTCGAATTAGTGAGCTTGGCAGGCATGCACAAGCCAATGGTGAAGCAAGCCTGCGCGCTATTAACAAGCTAAAGTCGTTATATCCGGTGCAGTGGCTAAACAACGCTTGTTTACTTGCTCGTGCATGTGTATTTAGTATGGATGAGCTGTCATATAAATACCCCAGTGAAGTAGTAGCAAAGGGTATGACACCTACCGAATATTTACGCCTACTTGTAGAACAAGGCATCAAAAATAGATTTACTCATGGTATTACCCAAAACATTCGAGACATTATAGAAAAAGAACTTCTACTGATTAAATCGCAAACTTATGAGCATTTTTTCTTAACTATCTACGATATTGTAATGTTTGCCAAAAGTCGCAATATTTTGTATCAAGGCCGCGGCTCAGCAGCTAACTCGGTAGTATGCTACTGCTTAGAAATCACAGCGGTAGATCCGCGCCAAATCAATGTTCTTTTTGAGCGCTTTATTTCAAAGGAACGTAATGAACCGCCCGATATAGACGTAGACTTTGAACACGAACGTCGTGAAGAAATTATTCAATATATCTATAGAAAATATGGCAGAGAACGCACCGCGCTGGCTGCAACAGTTGTATGTTATCGTTTCAAAAGCGCTCTGCGTGAAGTAGGCAAAGTATTAGGGGTAAACATTACCGACCTAGACTTTTTCATAAAGAATGTGAATAGACGCGACCGCGCTATTAGTTGGCAATCTCAACTAGGCGAATTAGGAATAGATCCCGAGTCGTCTTTAGGCAATAAGTTTGTGCATTTAGTTGAACAACTCATTGGGTTTCCAAGACATTTATCGCAGCACGTTGGCGGCTTTATTATTTCACAAGGGCCTTTGTACGAACTTGTTCCGGTTGAAAACGCCTCAATGCCCGAGCGTACTGTTATTCAATGGGACAAAGACGACCTAGAAAGTCTTAAATTACTCAAGGTCGATATACTTGCACTAGGTATGCTAACGGCCATTCGTAAATGTTTTGATATGCTAAAAAACGAATATCAACAAACCTGCAGCATTGCTTTTATTACCGCCTTGGGTGACGACCCGCAAGTCTATAAACAAATACGCAGCGCCGACACCGTAGGTCTTTTTCAAATAGAGTCGCGAGCACAAATGTCTATGCTACCGCGCTTAAAACCCACGTGTTATTACGATTTAGTAGTACAAATTGCCATTGTACGACCAGGGCCAATACAAGGTGATATGGTGCATCCATTTTTAAAGCGGCGAGATGGATTAGAGGCGGTAAGTTATCCATCCCTAGCCGTAAAAAAAGTATTGGAGCGCACTATGGGCGTGCCTATTTTCCAAGAACAAGTAATACAACTTGCCATGGTAGCTGCGGGCTTTAGCGGCGGCGAAGCCGACCAGTTACGACGCGCAATGACAAGCTGGAAGAAGAACGGAGAACTGAACAAATTTAGGCAAAAGCTGATTAGTGGCATGACTCAGCGAAACTACTCACCCGCTTATGCAGAACGCTTATTTGAACAAATATGTGGCTTTGGTGAGTATGGCTTCCCAGAATCACACTCAGCATCTTTTGCCGTACTTGCTTATGTTTCAGCTTGGCTTAAACATTATTATCCAGCTATATTTTATATTGGATTGCTCAATAGTTTGCCTATGGGGTTTTATACCGTTTCACAGCTTGTTCAAGACGCTAAGCGTCACCACATTTCAATATTACCGGTTTGCGTAAATCAGTCAAACTACGATCATAAGCTTATTAGTATTGAAAGCAGCAACAAGCAACATCTGTCATCAACAAACATGAAAAAACCTTCAAGCGTTTACGCAATTCGACTCGGATTACGGCTTATCAAGGGGCTTAAATCATCCTCAATCCACCAGCTCATTGAGGCTAGGTCTACAAAGTTATTTACGTGTATTCAAGAGCTTCGCCAGTTAAAAACACCCGGATCTTGCTTGCAAGCACTGGCAAGTGCCAATGCGTTTGCCTGTTTCGGACAGGACAGATTTAATAGCCGATGGCAGCTCATGAATGATATTCCAGACTTACCTTTGTTTGCTCAATCAACAAACATGGCTGACGTGTCAACTGGCCCATCACAGACCACTATTCGTCAACCAACACTTTTCGATGACTTAGTTGAAGATTATGCAAGTACTGGGTTATCGGTTAAGCTCCACCCAATATCAATGCTAAGCAAAGCTGGGTTGTTGCCTAAATTTACCGCTGCCATAGAAATCCCACTTGTAGCACACCAGTCGTTCATTTCAGTAATTGGAGTAGTGTCTTGCAAGCAAAGTCCTGGCACAGCAGCAGGGGTTACGTTTATAACATTAGAAGACCATACCGGTAATACTAATGTAATTATTTGGCAGCGCAGTGCTCGTGCACAAAAAAAAGCCTACTTAAATGCCAAAATATTACAGGTTAAAGGCATTTTAGAACGAGGAAACGGCGGGGTTGAGCATATCATCGCGGGTAAACTGGTTGACCTTACCCACCTGTTGCAAAGGCTCGATGTGAATGCACGCGAATTTAGATAAATTGGGGCTTAATATATTTGTGCCAAACCTTCAATTTGGGTTAGTTTAGTCTGTAAACGTTGGCGCGTAGACACCACCATTTTGTTTAATGAGGGGTGCAAACTAAATTGACTTTGTAAATAATTAAACAATAGCGGATATTCGTTTTGTTTACCTGTTATCAAGTTCGTTTGTATCATTTTTGACTGTATGGAACTGTTTGTATTTGGCATTAATTGGTATAGATAGTTGCCTTTAATATGCCAACAACTCTTACAATCGTTGATACTGACGTTCACTGTTATGGCGGGTTTGTTGTTCTGGAAATTAACCCTACCTACACCGTTATTGTGAAGTGTAAATACGGCTTTATACCGAGTACGGCGTTTATCTGTTAAATCAATTAGCTCGATTAACGCTTTTGCCTTAACATTTTCTAGCAGCAAGCTAATCTGTTGCGTATCTACGCGATATTCATACAGTCCATTGGGTTGTCTTGCATTAGTTGCTTGACCAGCGCTGCTGGTCTGCGCATAAAAAGTCACAATATTGGTGTTATACGGCTGATTCTCAAAACTGTTGTTTACTGTATTACCAAAGCCAATGTGGCTCACATTTAGAAATCTAAGCGGAATATGACGCATTACGGCGGTATTTAAATCGAACAAAAAAGGCCGTTGATTAACTATACCCACAATTTTATTATCGTCGGCATCCACCATAAATTCATCTACAGTTGCCAGCTTATTGAAGGTATAAAGAATGTATTCTTTATTTTTATTATCTCTAAACACAAGATTAATAACATCGCCTTGCTGGCTTACAAAGTACAAACCTCGATTGGTATATTGGGGTAGGTATTCATTTCTAGCAATAGTATTGGTCGAGATTATTTGTGCATAATCATTTATAGCAGAAAATTTTGCACCTACTGAATTGACACTTTGCGTTGCATCAAAAATAACATTTACCTCACTTAGCTTAGGAATACCTTGGGTGTTCGCAATAATAAAACAGTTGGAACCACAATCGGCTACCACCTGATTAATCACTTCACCACTAGCATTAAAGGTTGTTAGTCGCCCTTCTTCAATTTGAAATGCTATGAGGTTGGCATTATCATCGGTGAAGCTGAAGCGACTCCCCGCTTTATTCCAAACAGCGCTTTGCAAGCCATTGGCAATATTAACTTCACTCGTTGGCTCTTTTTGTTGCGCGGTTTTATAAAAAAGCAGCCGATTGTGCTTAGTCGTTTTTATATATACGATAAACCCGTCATAAACAGGAGACGGCCATATTTGTAGGTAGAAATCTTCTATCGAACTAGCCTTTAACTGCGAAACTTCTTCGAGCATATTACTTATCTGTTCAGAAATATTACCAACAGCAGCAGGAAGCGCTTCCGTATTGGTTAACATTCCAGACTCTAAATTAAACCAAGCAATCGCTTTGAGTGTTTCCGAAATAACAAATAAGTTATTGCCAGTAAAATCGAGCGACAGTATTTTAAAATCTTGTGGCAGTATCACCTTATACTCACTCACTGTTGGCTGTTTATCTTGTCGATTAAACTGAATTAAATAAAACCCCTGGTTATCATTACGCGTAACCAAAAGGCGCTGGCTACCGTGTGAATACCAAAATTGTTGCTTTAATGGCACAGAAAAAACTATTTGTTGTTGTACATTACTAGCAATATCCTCAACATTTACTTGACTGTTATTGCCTTTATTCGAACCCTCTATCCATACATTATGTAAAGTGTCATTAATGTAGTAAGTACTCACATTTTTATTTTGCACAAGAGCAAGATCAGATTTTTTTATTATTACCCTATTCGTAGTTTCAACTGCTGAATAAGTCAGCAGATACCATATCATCAACAACAACAATGTAACCACACCGACCGCTATCCGAAAAACTAATTTTGCATGCAATCGTAACCATGACGTCACCACCGTTGATACCAAGTTGACCGCTGGAATAAGTATATATCCTTTGCTAGGAACGGTCTTAATATACGTGGGATTTCGGGCATTATCGTTAAGTGCTTCACGAGCTTTTTTAACCATGGCACGCAAAGCATTGTCGGTAGGTTGTTTGTGTGACCACAGTGTTTCTACTACCATTTTTTTACTGACCAATTCACCTTGGTGCTGTATGAGTAATAACAAAAACTGATGTACCATGGGCTCTAACTTTTGTTGAATACCGTCCACACTCAAGCGACCAGAATTGCAATCTAAGTCACAGGCTAAAAACCTAGCGGCTTTGTTTCGAACACTAGCATTAAGCACTACTAGTACACACCTGTTTTTGTATTTTTTTCATATTATAAACTCTAAATTTTATGCTGTGACTTTATGTGACCTAGTCTATACCCCTTTAAATATTAACACTAAACTGATTTTAAGACAGCTTTGTGAATATCTTTTACTCTTAAGGATATTTATTATGCCGGCTTAATGGCTGTCGTTTTAGCATCAGTTATTGTCTATTGTTATCGCTATTAATACATAACGCTACTAGCGTAATATCTGCGCTTATAAAGGTTTCAAACATAATAACGAAAAAAATATTGATGCCGTATACACTATTAAAAAATTATGTGTTAAACCGTTATATATATCTTTACGCAAAGCTATAAGTCACAAAAGCAAGAATGAACACACACAAGCTAACTCGTTAAGGGATAGTTAAAGTCCCTAATATTAATGTCTATAAATTCTATTTCAAGTTTGTTTTCATAGCCTAAATGAAGGCTATAGTGCAGTTGGAATGCCTTATTTATACTCTTAAAAATTGTCTGATATTTACTCTATATTATATAGCGATATTTTGATATATCGCTAAAATAAGTTCTGACACTTTATCATTAAGTGAGTACTCACTATCGATATTTTTAAAAATATCACTTTTGTACATAATTTCCTGTATAAAACTATAGGTCAAACCCTACCTATACGTTTATTTTTCACAAATCTTACTACTACTTTATACTTGACCATCATTAAGTTTACAGCGCCAACCATTAATGAGTTTCTTATTTATAGTTCTCAGGTAAATGAGATGACTAAGGGATGCGCAATAAGGTAAAGTATAAGTACGTATTTTCCACTTGCCAATTCACACTATATGCCACAATCTCGATCTGTATTAAAAAGACACCTCAGTATTGTAGGCTGCGTTTTTGTTGCTTTACTGGTGATTGAAATAATTAACTTATTTACTGGACGCTTGTTAAGTCAATTTAGCATAGTTCCGCGCTCCTTCTCTTCTTTGCCCTTTATATTCACAGCGCCTTTTTTGCATGCAAGCGTGCAGCACTTTATATCTAATATAGTAACCTTGTGTGTGTTTACGTTTTTATTGCTTCAATTTGGTGAGCGAAAATTTTTTGTGCTCTCGTTAGGCCTTGTAATTGGCACCGGATTGCTCGTATGGCTGTTCGGCAGAACTGCTTCTCATCTCGGCGCGAGCGGAGTAATTTACGGTTATTTCGGATTTCTTTTATTAGCCGGTTTTCTGAGTAAAAAATTGAGTCTTATACTTATATCGGTGTTAGTTGCTTTTTTCTACGGCACAATGGTTTGGGGCGTACTTCCTAGCCAGCCCTACATTTCTTGGGAGTCGCATTTGTTTGGATTTATTACCGGATTATTTCTAGCATGGCTGTTAACTAAGAAGCGTCAATAAAGAATGCTAACAATAGACGGTATTTCAAAATCATATAGAGACGGTCAAACTCAGCAACATATACTAAGTAAACTGTCATTTTCAATTGATAAAGGTGCGAGCGTAAGTATTAGAGGAGCTTCTGGTTCTGGGAAGTCTACCTTACTACATCTATTAGCTGCACTTGATACACCTGATGAAGGAAATATATGGTTTGATGACACAACAGAAAAC
>JBLHMY010000109.1:0-8191 GCA_047621065.1 Glaciecola sp.
GATTATTAATGAAGATATTTCAAAGATAGAAAAACATGCATTTGACAATGCACTTAAGTTGTTTTTTAGTTAACACTCGGATACTCAATAGTAATGACGACGAATGAGTTTGGCACACTGACCAAAACAAGAACCGCAGGCATACTTGTTAGTGTGCTTATATTCGTCGTAATTTTATTTATATTACCCTACAACTTGACTCAAATTAGTAAGCAAAACTCCTCAGTCTTGCTAACTAGTTTGTTTGTCGATGAAAGCTTCAGTGCTAGTATCAAAGATATTGTTGAACAAGACGATATTCAATGGAAAAAAGTATCTAGCTTTAATTTTGGATTAAACTCTGCGCCGCACTGGCTGAAAGTTAAATTAACTCAACCAAAAACCCAAGGCAGCCGATTTTTATTAATTAACTATGGTTTGCTAGATCATGTAAATATATGGTTTTTAACATCTCCACAAAATGGCTCTGAGGTAGTAGGTGCATACAGCACTGGTGATGCATTCCCATATTATGACCGCATCATAAAGTCTGAGAAATTTGTATTTGAAGTACCCCAAGTAGACGGCGAGTTATATGCCTTTATACGAGCCACAAGCAAAGGTCCCATCAACACTCCTATCGAAATATGGAGCGCAAACGATTATATTGAATATTCGAGTCTTCAGAAATTATTTTTAGGATTATTCTTTGGCTATATGATTGCCATGGCGCTTAGCAATCTTTACATCTACGCAATGACCCGTAACCGCTTGTTTTTGATTTATACAGGTTATGTGAGCAGCATAGCAATGGTGGTAGCCTCAATACATGGTATTGGCTTTCATTACATTTGGCCAAATACTACCTGGCTGCAAGAGTTTGGCACCCCTATTTTTGCTTGCCTAACCATGATTTTTATTATTTCGCTAACCACTAACTTACTGGAGCTACGCACACATTCGCCTTTGATATATAGGACACTTCGTAATATAAAATACATTTTTATTGGGCTATTGTGTTTGTGCTTTGTTGGTTTACCTTATGAAGTTGCGATTCAGTCGGTGCTTGTTTTACTGATAATTTCTATGCCGATTCTTTTTAGTATCGGACTGTTACTGGCAATTAAAGGTATCCTTATTGCCAAATATTTTTGTGCGGCTTGGGGTGCTCTGTTGCTTTCAGGCATTGCCATTGCAATGGAGAATTTTGGACTTTACGAATCACCGGTTAATTCTAGTTATTTACTAATGATAGGTGCAATAACCGAAGCACTGCTATTAGCCCTTGCTCTGGCTGTGAACTTCAATGGACAACTTGCAAACGCCAAGAGTACTCGTGACATGGCACTGCAAAACGAACAAGAGGCCATTGAGGCTAAAGACGAACTGATTCAACTTCAAGAAACCACTCAATTCAACTTAGAATATAGCGTTGAAGAAAGGACGCTTGAATTAGAGATTGCGTTACGTGAACTGTCAGAAAAAAACCGTGAGTTAGAAAAACTCAGCGCGATTGACCCACTTACCGGCTTGATGAACCGGGGCTATTTCGATAAGCAAATTTTAGCAGAATGTAGGCGTAGTAAACGTGAAATAACTACGCTAAGTCTTGCTATGTTAGATATAGACTTCTTTAAAAAAATAAATGATACCTTTGGTCACTTATGCGGTGATCATTGCTTAACGGTGTTTGCCAGTATCCTCAAAGAAAGCATAAAGCGTCCATCGGATATTATTTGTCGGTATGGCGGTGAAGAATTTGTTTTAATTTTGCCAAATACTGCACAAGATGGATTAGAGAAACTCTTAGAAAGAGTTCGTGAAAACGTTAAAAACAAGAAGATTTTATTTGAAGGCCACGAAATTTCAATGACGGTCAGTATAGGAGGTTGCAGCAGGGTAGTGCTTGCAGAAGAAGAGAAAGACCTTATGATTGCATTTGCCGACAAGCAATTGTACCGGGCCAAAGATTCAGGCCGCAATATTGTGATGGTGGGTAACTTTTGATTGCAATGAACAACACGCTTATTTCAGTGGCTACTCAACGCAATATGGTTTTACGCAGCATGCTTAAGTTTGTGCGGAGATATTGGATTGTCTTTTTTATTTTCGGTTCTGTGGTTTTATTTATGCAAGCCACTTTGTTTTTAGGAGATCAAGCCAATGGCGAATATAAATATCGTAATGTTGTGTACTTTATTGATGAGAGTAACGCCGCTAGCTTTAAGGATATTCTTTCTTTAAACGAAGACCAATGGGTAGCAACACAAAACTTAAATTTTACCCCTAAGGGTGGAAAAGTTTGGCTTAGAGCAGACTTGCCAGATAATAATGAGTCGACTATTTTATTGCGTTTTAAAAACCCATTATTAGATAATGTTGACATAAAGCTGGTTGGACAATCGCACCAAACTCAAGTGCTTATTAAAGAGTATCAAAAAGGTGATTTAACCCCCTTTGCAAACAGACTTCTAGATTTACCAAACTTTGTTATTCCGCTAGACACGGGTCAACAAAACACAAGGTTATATTTATCGACGGCGTCAAAACAATCTGTTGAATTAGATTTTGGCTTATGGAGTGAAAAAGGATTTTTAGAGTTTAATGATCATTTAACGATATTTTTTGGTATTGTTTTTGGGTACGCCTTAGCACTTGTTTGCTACAGTTTGATGATGTACGCAACCGTTCAAAGAACAGAATATATGTGGTATGGGCTCTATTTAGGCTCTTTTTTACTGCATGCAATGTCGCTTAGTGGGTTTGGTTTTCAATATCTTTGGCCGCAAGGTGCAGGGTTGCAAGCAGTAATGGGTGGCGTTTCTATTAGCTTAACGTATTTGTGTTTGGTTAAATTTACACAGATGACAGTTGCATCTGAAAATCGAGCACACAACTTACTCTTTAATACCTTTATATATGTACATTTTGCATTATGCGTATTGTCGATAATTTCGTTTAATCCTGTTTTTTTGAAATTTCATTTTTTAGCGGTCATCCTGACTTCACTGCTAATGCCTGCGTTATGTTACGCAGTTAGCAAAACAGGGTATGTGGTTGCACATTTTTTCATCTTTATTTGGATCGTGTTTTTAGTGACGTCACTTTTCGCGGTTTTAAGTGCGTTGGATATACTTGCTTTGCCGTTTGACTACATCTACTCGCTGTTTATAGGGTTTCATTTAGAAACGTTAATGATAGGTTCAGCACTTATCTATGAATATAGGGTTAGGTATTTGCAAACCTCAGAAATGAAAGAGCTTGCACTGCATGAAAAAGAAAAAACGGTGCGATCGAAAGACCAAATATTGCAACTACAGCAAGATGCGCAGTACAAGCTCACACAACAAGTAAAAGCCCAAACTGTTATGCTGGAAGGCGCTCTTGATAAACTGTCGTCGGCGAGTTCTGAGCTAAAACTTATCCGCAATTTCGATAGCTTAACAGGCCTGCCTAACAGACTCGCTTTTGACGAGAGCATTAAGCGATTGAGTAAGTCGTGTATAGAAATGGATATTGCCCTATGTATTGTTGTATTGGATATAGACCACTTTAAAAACGTTAATGATACTTTTGGCCATATGGCGGGCGACGATTGTTTGCGTCAGTTTTCGAGGCTATTAGAAGATAGTTTCCATAGCAACGATTATGTATTTTGTAGATTTGGAGGAGAAGAGTTTGTGATCGCGACTATTTTGCCTTTACAACAGGTAAATGAAAAAATAGAGGCTTTTAGAATAGCCGTTCAGGCGCTTGAAGTTAGTGCAGGTGAACAGTCTATTTCCTTTACAATAAGCGCCGGTTTATGTAGCCAGCGTTTGGTAAATATTGCCGATTCTAGAATATTATTATCCAAAGCAGACGAAAATTTATATTTAGCCAAACAGAAAGGCCGAAATTTAGTTGTAGCTTAGGTATACTTAGTGCGACTTAATTGCTTCAAGGAAATATTACATGTCAGGTATGCTACTCACCCGCCCCCGCCGCTTAAGACGTACTCCCGCATTGCGAAATTTAGTAGCTGAACATGCACTGTCTGTTAACGACCTAATTTATCCAATG
The DNA here is from genome assembly GCA_047621065.1 of Glaciecola sp. Lineage (GTDB taxonomy): Bacteria > Pseudomonadota > Gammaproteobacteria > Enterobacterales > Alteromonadaceae > Glaciecola. Next base: position 4,042 of record JBLHMY010000109.1, read on the forward strand.
TTTGTTATTCCTGGCGAACAACAAACTGAATCAATAGATTCAATGCCCGAGGTATTTAGGTTTAGTATCGATTTATTACTTGAAGAAGTGGCACAATGCCTCGCTTTAGGTCTTCAACACTTTGCTCTATTCCCCGTTGTTGGTGACAGTAAAAAGTCGCTAGGTGGGGAAGAAGCGTTCAATCCAAGTGGGCTTGCACAAAAAGCGGTTATAGCCTTAAAAGCTAAATTCGGCGATGCGGTGTGTATTATCACAGACGTTGCATTAGACCCGTATACCAGTCATGGTCAAGACGGCATAATAGACGACACTGGTTATGTGCTAAATGATGAAACCATTCATGTGCTAGTAGAGCAAGCGCTGTCACACGCTCGTGCAGGTGCCGATATAGTGGCGCCATCTGACATGATGGACGGCAGAATTGGTGCCATCCGCGATGCGTTAGAGGCAGAAGGCTTTGTAAATACATGCATTATGGCTTATTCGGCAAAGTACGCTTCAAGTTATTATGGGCCGTTTAGAGACGCGGTAGGATCGACTGGTAATATAAAAGGTGGTGACAAAAAAAGTTACCAAATGGATCCGGCAAATAGTGACGAGGCAATACTAGAGATTACTTTAGATATAAATGAAGGTGCAGACATGGTTATGGTAAAACCCGGCATGCCATATTTGGATTTAGTACGTAGGTGCAAAACTGAATGTAAAGTACCTACTTTTGCATATCAGGTAAGTGGCGAATATGCGATGCATCAAGCTGCTTTTCAAAATGGCTGGCTGAATAAAGACGCGGTAATTATGGAGTCACTATTGGCTTTTAAACGCGCTGGGGCTGACGGAATTTTAACTTACTTTGCTAAAGCTGCTGCTATGCTCTTGGCCCAAAAGTAGGCACAAAAAAAGTAACAAAAAGGGCGGGCTCTTTTGCCCTTTTAAATATCAAAACGCACGTTATCAATCAACCTTGTTTTACCACAAAATGCGGCCGCTAAAATCACTAGATCTTTGTCTTCGTGACCCACCTGCATTAAGGTTTGTGAGTTTCGAAGCTCTATGTAATCTGGGTTAAAGCCGGCATCGGATAAGCGCTGTTTTACTTGTGATATTAGCAATGTAAAATCTCTTCTGCCTTGTATAATGTGGTCTCGAAGTTGTTGTACTTCTTGATACAGTAAAGGCGCAATGGCTCTTTGTGAATCGTTAAGGTAACCGTTGCGGGAGCTCATTGCTAAACCATCTTGGTGGCGCTGGGTAGGAATGCCATGAATTGTTAAATTCATTGATAAGTCGGTAACCATCGCTTTAATGACTTGCAGTTGTTGAAAGTCTTTTTCACCAAAAAATGCATGATTGGGCTGCACCATGTTAAACAGTTTACACACTATAGTGGCAACACCCCTGAAGTGACCGGGCCGGCTAGCACCACAAATCATATAAGACAAACCGGGCACCTCAACAAAGGTTTGTTGTTCTAACCCACGGCTGTAAATGTCTTCACTTTTAGGCATAAACAGTACATCAACTCCAAGCGCTGCCAGAGAAGCCTTATCATTTTCAAGAGTTTTAGGGTAGGCATCTAGGTCTTCATCAGGACCAAATTGAAGCGGATTGACAAAAATTGACACGACCACTTTTGATGATATTTTTTTTGCCTCCTCAACCAATTTTAAATGACCATCATGTAAGTTGCCCATAGTAGGCACAAAAGCTATATCTTCTTTACTCGACTGCCATGTTCTACGAATTTGGCGTAAAGCGTCTATTTCTTGAATCACTTTCATTAAAGTTTAGCCTCTTAACGACGAATTAAATATTTTTGTAATAGCCTAGAAAACATTCGTGTTATTGCCTTAGTCGAAGCTATGGTCGGGGCCTGGAAAGGTTTGCGACTTCACATCGCTGATGTACTGCTTAACACTGTCGGGTATGTTGCCCGTTTCAAGTAAATAATTTTTTGAAAACTTAGGCATATAGTTTGCGCTTATTCCTAGCATATCGTGCATAACTAGAATTTGGCCATCGGTATATGGGCCGGCACCTATGCCAATAACCGGTATGCTTAGTTTTTCACTAATCATTCTGGCTAAGCTCGAAGGCACGCATTCGAGTACCAGTAGCTGTATGCCCGCCGCTTCTAAGGCAACAGCCGTGCTAATAATTTTGTCTGCTTGGTTTTGCTCTCGCCCTTGTACACGAAAACCACCCAGTACGTGTACCGATTGAGGCGTTAAGCCTAAATGACCGCACACAGGTACAGAACGTTCAACAAGCCCTGCAATAGTTTCTAATAGCCACTCTCCGCCTTCTAATTTAACCATACTTGCACCGCTGCGCATTAGGGTGGCGGCATTTTTATACGCAATAGATGGCTGTGGGTAACTCATAAACGGCATGTCGGCAATAACAAAGGCCTTGTCGGCGCCAGCGCGAACACATTTGGTATGATAGGCAATATCTTTAACTGTGACCGACAAAGTGTCATCTTCACCTTGCAACACCATGCCTAAAGAATCGCCAATAAGAATAACTTCAATATCTTGTTGATCAAATAGCTTGGCGAAACTTGCGTCGTAGGCGGTTAGCGCTGCAATTTTTTGATTTGCTTGCTTCATTTTTAGTAAGCTGGCGACAGTATGTTTTTTCATATTGCACTCTCTACATTTATGCTTTTTGTGTTGATAAAGTTAACGATGAAAGGTCTACCTTACCGGGTAACCGTCTTAAACGGGCAAATGAACATTGCGCCACCCAAGACGCAATTGTCTTGCCATTTTGCATCATCATATCAGGTTCAATTTCAAACAAGGGCACCATAACAAATTCTCGTTGCGCCATACCATAATGAGGCAAGGTTAATCGGTCGTTATCCATTGTAAGGTTATTAAACAAAATAATATCAAGGTCTAGGGTACGCGGCCCCCACCTTTCCCCAACGCGTTTACGGCCGTGTTGCTGTTCAATTTCTTGAAGCACGTCTAACAGCTCTATGGGGGTTAATCCGGTAGTCACTTTAATTACCGCATTGATATAGTCAGGCTGGTTTTGCGGCCCCATAGGCGCACTTGCATACAAGTGAGAACAGCGCTGAATACTTATTTGTTCGTGAGATTGAATATTTACAAGCGCCGTATTAATTTGCGCCTGTGGGTTTTCAATATTACTGCCTAAACCAATATAGGCAATATCTGACATCATTGAGTAGGTTTCCTTTTACGGCGTTTGCGCGGACTTTTACTGCTGGGTAATTCATTTAGCATAGCGGTGCGTTCATTTTCGCTTACTTCTTGAAAAACGGTCCACCACTGGGCCACCTCAAATAAATCACCGCCCTCAATGTTACCTCGAAGCAACAAAAAATCGTAGGCTGCTCTAAATCTAGGGTGAGTTAGTAGTTGCAAGCACCTGCGCCCTTGGCGCCTTTGTAGACGAAGTTGCAGGCCCCAAATTTCTCGCACAGGAATACTGAAGCGTTTTGGAATCATAATTCTTCGACTTTGCTGAAAAAGCACGTCGGCACTAGCTAAATTAATCGCGTCATGCAAAGGCATGGTCGATTCAAACATCAGTTCTTGTGCGCGCTCTTCCATTGGGTACCACAAAAATGCAGCATACAAAAAAGCAGGCGTTATTCGCTGCTGATTATTTATGCGGTTGTCGGTATTTTTCAGCATACTTAAAATAAATTGATATTCTTTACTGTTTACGTCGGTAAGCAATGGCGTGAGCAAGGGAAAAAGTGGTGTAAGCAAGTTATGTGTCAATAAACATTCGAAAGTTACCGCACCATTACCACTTAGCAAAAGTTTACTGACCTCTTCAAATAAGCGGGCCGGTGGAATATTAGTCATCAAATGTGCGTTTTGTTTAATGCTATTGGCAAGTGCAATGGGCAATTGCATGTGCAGTTTACAAGCAAAGCGAACGGCTCGGATCATCCTAACAGGGTCTTCTGTGAATCTAACCTCGCTGTCGCCTATCATTACAACTTTTCGGGTTTCTAACGCTTCCATGCCTTTTGCGAAGTCTAATATGCTCTCGTCTTCTACGTCAAAGTACATGGCGTTGAAGGTGAAATCACGCCTTGCAGCGTCTTCTTCAATGCTGCCAAAAATATTATCACGTGTTAGCTGGCCAGCATCATTTTTACTTG
>JBLHMY010000110.1:0-8096 GCA_047621065.1 Glaciecola sp.
TTTGGGCGGGTTTGTTTGGTAAAGTAAGCTGGTCAATGCCGCCTTGGTTAGTGTTCATATTCAATTTGGGCAAACGCAGTCCAGCTAATTTTTTAGTGGTGATAGCCGTTCTTTTTGGCCTTGGCTTTTTTGCCTTCAAAACATATGATTATTACCAAAGCCTACCTGAGCCTATTTTGGTTGATGCGATTATTACCATTCCCAATGTTTATAATGGCGACACTTTCAACAATGAAAGCCAAGATGATAGAGATAAGTTACCCTCAATAAAAATAGAGTTTAGCTACACTCATCCCAGCCATGATTTTATTGAACCAGAAGCATTTGCTCAAAATACGCAAAATACACAGCGCATGCAAACATCGATACCACAGCAACTGCCATCAGTTGCTCCTATTAATTTGGTTGGCGCGCGAGTTAATACAGGCATTATCTTAAGACCACATAAAGCCGGCACTTGGCAATGGGATAGTGACCGAACGCTTTCTTTTATACCTAAAACCCCGTGGCCTGCCGGTCAGGAATATGAGGTACGTTTTGCGCCTGAAGTATTTGATACACAAGATAAGTTTACCAACGACCAGTTCAGTTTTGTCACCCAAGCATTAACTGGCGAAATTGAAACCAGCGAATTCGAGCTAAGTGTTGAAGACAAGGTAAAGCAAGTTTATGTGGAAATACGCTTTAACTACCCAGTAGTTGCAAAAAGCGTTGAACAGGCCTTGATTATGGCTTATCAAGAAGAAGGCAATAAGCTAGGCAATGCACAAAAATTCACCCTTAGTTTTAGTGATGATCTGCGTACCGCAAGCGCAATACTGCCCGTACCTGAACTGCCCGACCAGCCTCGTATTATACAAGTGAAATTTGGCAAGGGCATTAAAAGTATTTATGGCGGCGAAGCCACAACACGGCTTGTTGAAAGCAAAATAGTGGTGCCCGATTTATACAGCTTCTTAAAACTTGAACGCTCTACTATTGAAATATTACGCAACCCACAAAACGAACCTGAACAATTCATATTGCTTAGCTTTACTGACCTTATTTCGCGCACCGAACTACTCGATAAATTCAGCCTGTATATGTTGCCAAATAAAGCTGATGAAAACAGCCCTGAAAAGGGAAATAAAAAACATTGGCAAAGCCCAAGAGAAGTTACTGCTGAAGTATTGGGAAATGCCGAAAAAGTCGAGTTTGTGGTAATGCCTAATGCCAATAGCAGTAGCAAACACTATCACCTTAAAATAGATGTGTCGCCCGAACGTCAGCTATATATAAAAATCGATTCTGGATTACGCTCTGCCAATGGTTTTATTCAGCGCGCGTTTTTCGACCAAATATTTAGCGCGCCTAAATATCCTCAAGAAGTCATTATTGCGGGAGAAGGTTCAGTATTAACCCATAGTAAAGACCAGCGTCTTGCTTTTTCTACACGCGGCATACAAAACGTGCAGGTTAGTATTGGTAAAGTAATAGACGATGAACTTTATCATTTGGTCTCGCAAACCCAAGGCGACATTAGTAATCCTAACTTTTACAACTGGCGTTTTAACGAAACTAATTTAGCCGAATTCACTACCCAATATATTAGTATGAACGCTAACAATACAAATCTTAAAAGTGCGAACTATGCCTCGGTCGATTTAAACAAGCTGGTATCGCACAGCAAAGGTGGGTTAGGCCTCTTTTTTGTCGAAATTAAAGGCTGGGACAGCAAGCGCCAGCGCGAAATACACGGCGTAAACGACAAGCTATTGGTATTAGTAACTGACTTGGGCGTAATTGTAAAAACCAGCCAAAACGACACCCAAGATATTTTTGTCCAATCAATAAGCTCTGGCACACCAGCAGTTGGCGCACGTGTCGAACTTATAGCTAAAAACGGCACCAAACTATTCAGTAAAACCACTAACAATCAAGGGCACATAAGCTTTCCTTCAGCCAGTAGCTACACTAACGAAAAACAACCCGTGGTTTACGTAGTGAAGCAAAAAGGTGACGTATCTTTTATCCCGTACAATCGCTATACACGCCAAATTAACTACTCTCGCTTTAACGTAGGCGGGGAATATACCTATGGCGGCAACGCTCAGCGCGTAAACGCTTATATGTTTACTGACCGCGGCATTTATCGCCCAGGTGAGTCAGTCAATATAGGCATGATTGTAAAAGGTAAGGACCTTAAAAACTTGGGTGATATTCCTCTTGAGCTGGTAATACGCGACGCCCAGTACAATGAAATGTATGTTGAAAGAATAAGCTTGCCTGAATTTGGTTTTACCGAAGCTAAATTCAACACTGAAAAAAGTTTCAAAACCGGCAACTACAGCGCTACTTTGCATTTGGTACGCGATCGCAAAGGAAATTCCACAGCCAATAATCGTGATCATCAAGTGGGTAACTTAACCTTCGATGTTGAAGAGTTTCAAGCCGATACCATGTCAATTACCAGCGAGGTACAAGATTTACCCAGCAAAGGCTGGGCAGTATCACCAGCCTTGGTTAACGACGTTACCCTTAACAACTTATCCGGTGTACCTGCTCAGGGCCGAAGAGTCGCCAGCAATTTAAAGCTACAACCCATCCAATTTTCATTTGATGAATTCAAAGATGTCGCGTTTTATGCGCCAAAATCACCAAGCGAATCCACAAATGGTTTACAGCGTATTAATGAAGACTTAAAAGACCAAACAACCAACGCCGATGGGCAAGCCAGTATTGCAATAGATTTAAGCCGCTTTACCAAGGGTACTTATAATCTAAGTATACAAATCAAAGGCTTTGAAGCGTCGAGCGGGCGTTCGGTTGGAACAAGCACGAGTCTTTTATATTCTCCGGCTAGTTATCTTGTTGGCTTTACAGCAAACGGTAAACTCGATTTTATTAATGTAAATAGTGAACGCAGCCTTGAGTTAATTGCTATAAACAACAGCTTAAGTCCAATTGCACTGACCGCTTTGACCCAGCGATTAAGCAAGGTGCAAAACGTGTCTACATTGGTAAAACAATATAACGGACGTTACCAATACGAAAGCATCCTAAAACACGAGGTCATTAAAGAACAAGACTACGCCCTGCCTGCTGGCTTTGAAAAACTTGCGCTAGATACATCTTCAGCCGGTACTTTTGTTATCGATATTCTGGATGAAAACGGCGAAGTTATTATAAGTATGCAATACACTGTGGTGGGCGCAAGCAACGACAGTGGTCAATTAGACAAAAACGCCGAGCTTAAAGTCACGCTCAATAAAAGTGATTACCAAGAAGGCGACACTATAAAGCTTAGTATTCAGGCGCCTTACGCAGGTAGCGGCTTAATTAGTATAGAAAGCGATAAACTGCACAGCTTCAAGTGGTTTACTAGCCCTTCAAAAAGCAGTGTACAGAGTATTTCAATTCCTGAAGGTATTGAAGGCAACGCATATATCAATGTGGCTTTTGTGCGCGATCTTGCTTCAAAAGAAATATTTACCAGCCCCTTAAGTTACGCCGTAGTGCCATTTTCTATCGACAGAACTAAACGCACCTTAGATCTTGCGCTTAGTGTTGAAGATACTGTGCAACCAGGTAAGCCAATGGCCATTAATTTGAGTCTTTCACAAGATGCTAAAGTGGCGGTATTTGCAGTAGATGCGGGCATATTGCAAGTCGCTGGGTACCGCACACCAGATCCTTTGGCGCACTTCTTTAAAAAGCGCGCTTTGAATGTGCGCACAATGCAAATATTCGATTTAATACTCCCCGATTTTGCCTTAACGCAAATGCTCTCCGCCGCAGGGGGCGATATAGAAGCCGATATAGCCAGTTCAGACATGTTGCGGATGCGAGGCTGGGCTATGAGTAAGCAGCGCTCAGCTAACCCATTTGAGCGCAAAGTACAAGACCCTGCAATATTTTGGTCGGGCGTTATTGACGGTAAAAAAGGCGATAATACTTACACCTTTGACGTGCCAAATGACTTTGCTGGGGCCCTGCGAATAATGGCTATTGCGGTGGGCGAGCAAACCATGGGGCGGGCGCAAGAAAACACGCTGGTTCGCGGGCCTTTTGTATTAACCGCAAATGTACTAAACCAAGCTGCACCGGGTGATGAGTTTGATGTTACCTTAAGCGTTGCCAATGTAATAAAAGGTTCGCCAAATAATGCTACCGTTAATATTAGCACAAGCACCAGCGAACACATCAGTATTGTCGGCGATACACGCGCGCAAATGCAGCTAAGTGAAAACCAAGAAGACGCGGTGCGCTTTACCGTTAAAGCCAACGATATTTTAGGCGGTGCAAGTATTAGCTTTACTGTAAATACGAGCGACGCTGAAGGCAAAACATGGCAGTCGTCGCGCACTACTACTTTAAGCATACGCCCTGCTATGCCTTTTGAGGTGAATGTAACCACCGGCGTGGCAAGTAATGGCAAAGTAGCTTTGAATACCCCTGTGGCGCTGTTTCAAGCCGAATCGATGCAAATGATTAGCGCCTCGGCAAGCCCACTGGTTATAAACGAAGGATTAAGTGCTTACTTAGATAAATTTCCCCACGGTTGTACCGAACAAATAGTGAGTCAGGTATTCCCATTAATAGGCTTGTCGAACATACCTAAATATAGTCCTAACAACGAAAAAGTCACCGCCCACTTTAACCGAGTCATGGGAAAACTTCGTCAACGCCAAAGCTATGCGGGTGGTTTCTCGTATTGGCCCAGTGCACAACAAAACGACACCGACGTTAGCGTATACGTGATGCACTTTCTTATTGAAGCGCAAGCATTGGGCTATGCGGTGCCCCAAGATATGCTGCAAAGTGGTGTGCGTTATTTAAACGATACTGCAAGTGCTTATTTTAGGGCCAATAGCCAAAATAAAGGAGCTATCCCCAGCCTGCGTGACTTACGACAGCGGGCAAAATTAGTGTATTTGCTTACGCGCAGCGGCGCGGTAACATCTAACTTATTAATTGACTTGGTGAGCACCCTCGAAAACCAGCACAAAGCATTTTGGCGTAAAGACATAGTAAGCGCTTACATAGCTGCCAGCTACAAGCTAATGGAACAAACAAAAGAAGCTAAACAGCTTATTAATAGCTACGATTTAAGCGACCAAGCACTTATGGTCGATCAAGCTTTTGCGGGCATGGCACCGCGCATAACATTAGACGCGCAATACTTATTCCTTGTTGCGAAACACTTCCCGCAGCAACTAGCTGAAATTTCGCCACAAGCCATCCTGAATATTACTCAAGCAATCTATAAAGGTGAGTACAATACTATTTCTGCCGCTTATAGCATGTTAGCCTTGGGCGCTTATCATAGCGCTGTTAGCGTTGCTGCTGATAATAGCGCTTCAACAAATAAATCACTTGCAGTAATGGACCAGAAAATTGCGTTTGTAGCCTTAGCACAGCAAAAACAAACTCCCCTTGAAGTTCGTTATAACCCATTTGCTAGTGCTTTATACCCAGTAGGCACCGAACGCGTTGAAGCCAGCCTTTATGACTCTGCTGTAGGCAGCAAAGGCGGATTGTATTACGTGAATATGCAGGCTGGCTATCAAACTTTATTGCCCACCCAAGCCCTTAGCAATGGTATTGAAATACAAAAAGCCTTCATCAATAAAAATGGCGAAATTGCCACTACGATTATCCAAGGTGATGAACTAAAAGTACGACTGCGTGTGCGCGCAAGCGAGCAGAAAAACATCGCTAATATCGCCATTGTTGACCTGCTGCCGGGCGGCTTTGAAGTTATACGAGAGTCGGTAGAGCGCAAAGCTGGCCTGTGGCAGTCTGACTATATTGACATTAGAGAAGACCGTATTATATTTTACGGCAGTATTAGCAACCGCGTAACTGAAATAAGTTACACGGTTAAAGTAACTGCGGCTGGCACATTTACTGTGCCCCCTAGCTTTGCTGAAGCTATGTACGATCGCAGCGTAAAGGCTTACTCTGCGTCTTCTTCAGCGGTGGTTGAGGCTTTGGAATAAGGCGTTATTGCTTGTATAATGAAATGACACAGATAACATTACCGATTTAGTCAATCAACATTAGCCGCCAAGAACGGTAAGTACGCTATTTAGGACAAGAGTTTTTACTAATGAATTTTTTTAACTCTGCCTACCTCGCCACTGTCTAATCTAACTTTAATTCCATGATGGTGATTTGGCGAGTTAGTCAATATTTTTTCCACCGCGCCTTGGGTTAAATTCCCCGTTCTTTGATCTTGCTTCAGCACAATCGAAACTTGTGCGCCAAGCTTAACGTTTGCTCTTTTTGTACCTTCCAATGTTAACTCCTAGCCTTTGATTTAATTGTTGAATTCATGTGAATATTCGATTACCTATGAGTAGCGGTTATGCTTAAGATCGTAAGTTTGACTCATACGGCGAATGCATTAAAGTTTTCCACTTTGACATAAAAATCGCAAGCTTACTTTATTATAAACATAAGGGAGATGTTTATATAAAAAAAGCCTACTTACTCTTTGCTGCTGTTAATAGTCATCGATCTAAAATTACTGGACCGGGGCCAAATTTGGCTAAACTATCTTCAGGGTTATACAGCGGACAACTTTTTAGAGATAAACAACCACAGCCAATACAACCATCCATCATATCTCGCAGCCTTTCCAACGCTTGAATGCGCTCATTGAGTTCTTGCTGCCATTTTTGGGATAGCCCTTGCCAGTCCTTTTTAGTGGGAGTGCGATTATTCGGTAAGACCATAAATGCTTGCTTAATACTAGCTAAACTTATGCCCATTTTCTGGGCCGCCTTAATTACCGACACCGTGCGCATAACTTCGGCCTTGTAGCGACGTTGATTGCCTGCGTTACGTGTACTTTGAATGAGTCCTTTGTTTTCATAAAAATGTAAAGTTGATACTTTTACGCCACATCGTTTTGCGATGGCACCAACACTATAAACTCGCTTTTCCATAAAAATATCCAAAAAGTGCTTTACCTAAAGTGTACTTGAGGTTTTATACTACTGGCAATTATTTAAATGGAGAATACAAATGCTGAGATTAGAACACGTCAACATGGTCGTCACAAATATGGAAACAAGCTTACAATTTTACAAAGCTTGCTTTGCTCATTGGAACATTAGAACAAAGGGTAATGCTAATTGGCATGGGACACGGCGCAATTGCTTGCATTTTGGTGATGATTACCACTACTTAACATTCATTGATATGCGAACGGGTGAGCCAAGAGATTTGAGCAGTAACCAAGTAGGGCTAGCACATTTAGGCTTTGAAGTAGATAAGTTTTCAACACTTCATCAGCGTTTGCACAAAGCTTTGAGCCTTATTTCCAAGGCGCTAAGCATATATTCAGACAAAATCTGTACTACATCGACCCCAATGGACTTGACGTGGCGTTTGTAGAATACCGCTCAGATGATCCTAATGAGCGCAATTCATCTGAAGCATAAATGACCATTTTACAATAAAGGTAGCAAGTATGAATTTAAATCAAGTCACATTAGGTACGACAAACATTGCACAAACAAAAGTTTTCTATCAACTATTGGGCTTTATTCTAATAGTCGACACACCTCATTATTTGCGCTTCGCTTGCCCAGTTGGAGAAGCGAGCTTCTCATTTGTGCTGGAACAACAAGTAAGTAGTACAACGACCGTCTATTTTGAACATGAAGCACTAGATAATGCGGTCGATGCTCTTCTCGAAAAAGGCGTTGAGTTTATTGAACTACCTGCAGATAAGCCATATTTATGGCGAGAAGCGGTGTTAAGCGATCCATCAGGTAATAAAATCAAACTTTTTTGGGCGGGTAAAAATAGGTTAAACCCGCCATGGAAAGTGCCCGTCAAAGCAATATGAAGTTAAAGTAACTAAAATGAACACCACCGCTAATAGGATGCGATAAATAAGAGTGTAGTCCCCATGTCGACTATTACAGATTTATTTATGAATTGATGACGTGGCTTGATGCTTTTTAAAGGCGCTGACAAGGCACTTCACTTTATGGTCAGTCATATTGCTTTACATGTGTATTGAAAACTTTACAGTTTAGTTAATTTTAATTCGCGCCTTAGTAAAAACATAAGATTTTCTTGGCAATATTGGTGGTCATAGT
>JBLHMY010000111.1:0-7992 GCA_047621065.1 Glaciecola sp.
CTCTAATCGTGGTTTTTGAATTTTGCCCATTTAACTCAACAAACGCTCGTAGCGTATCATTAATTTCAAATTTACCCATATACATAAAACTAACACGTTCCGATGCAGGCACGGTGGAGCTCATTGGCGCGTAGTCGTAACGACACAAAGTGCCTACAATATCTTCTGCAGGACAAACATCATTGCCAAAGGTATCTGGCGTGCGAATAGAGTTATTTGAGGCAAGTGCAATAGTTCCCGGGAAACCTGACGAGCTTCTACCGTCTGTTGCGTATGGGTCATTGGGTCTTAAAGCAGTTTGGTTGGCAGAGCTAGTATAAAATCTGTCAGCATTAAGTATTTCTTCACGGTCAAAATAGTCCAATACAAAGGTATGGCTGGATTTTTCTGAACTGCTACCGAATACTAGGCTTGTGTTTGTTTCTTTGCCGCCGCCATCTGCTGTATCGCCAACCCTTGCAGTGGCTTCCATTCCATTATAATCATCTTTCAATATAATATTGATAACGCCTGCGATTGCGTCAGAACCATAAGTAGCAGATGCGCCATCTTTTAATATATCAACGCGTTTAATGGCAGCTAATGGAATATTATTGATATCAACAAATGCGGTTTCAATTTCGTTTGCGAAAGGAGAAACAGAAATGCGACGACCATTTACCAGTATAAGGGTGGAATCTGCACCCAAACCTCGTAATGATACACTTGAACCACCGTTACCGGTTCCGTCACTACTGTTGCCTTGAGTAGAAAATGTACCTTGACCAGCCATTGGTAGTTTGGTGAACAATCCGATTAAGTCAGTCACGCCTGTGTTGCTGATATCTTCGGCTGATAGAGAGGTAACCGGTGAAGGACCTTCTATATCAGTTCTTTTTATATGCGACCCTGTAACTTGTATACGTTCAACCGAGCTGATTTCGTTTGACTGCGCATGCGCAGTCAAACTGCTTGAAATAGCCGTGGCTAATAGGGTGAGTTTTATTATGCTATGTTTCATTATTATCCCTGAGAGATTTTTATTTTAATAAGAAATTGAAGTAAACTTTTACTGCGGCTTTAATTCCACTGAGGTTACACCATCAGATTATGTATCTGACGGTATTATCATACGTTAATAGAGGTACTAAAGAAATTGTATTTTACTCTTCCTACGCTTGATATTGTAAGCAAATATTGAGTATAGGAAGAGTAAAATACATCGGTGGCCTGAGAATAGGCGTCGATTTTATTGATATTTGAATGAGCCAGCTCGCTTGAATAAAGACTACCGTACGTCACAATGTACTTTTTGCACTTCTTACCTTGTGTAATGTCATAATCGATATATAACGTAAGTGCTACTGTATTTGCTGAGCCAACTCGCCTAGTAGGGCACGCATAACAGAGACGGCCTCATCAAAACCGCCTTTTTCAAGCTTTTGGGTCAAAGAAAACCGTACGTGACCTCGATTATCGTCTTTAGTCACTTTTTCATAGGAGCCCGACAAAACAACATTACCTTGTTCTGTGGGGTAGAAGTGATCTATGGTGATGGCGAGCTCATCGCACCCAGCGCATCGTTCACGGTAACTAAAATCGCTGTGGGTGCTGTTAAGCTCGTTAATGAGCACGCGCTGAATACTTTGGCTTAAGTCTTCTGCCCAAAAATGATAGTTGGCAATTTTAATTTGGTGATCGCTAAGCTTCAATACCAAATTCGGCTGATTTAAGTAATCAGGTACTTGCACCGCTAATACTCTTATTGCGGTTTGTTTGGTAAGAACAGTTGCCGTTTTCAAGGTGCTTTGAATGCCAGTAGGTTGATTATCCAATATATAGTTGAAGGTTTCTGGTGGCGCAGTGCTACTGACGCAGCCCAGTAAACCCGTAGTTAGAAATAGTGTAACAAGTATTTTCAAAATCATTACTGACCCTTTCCTTTTGGTTGAATATCGGCGGGTGGAGAATCGCTAAATATCAATGAATTAGGTTTTTTGCGAATTTCTTGTAAAAACGGCTGCATCATATTCAAGGTGCGCTCTAATTCTTCTAAGTTACGTTCTAAGCGCAAATAAACAGGAGAGTTGGGCTGCATTCCTTGCAGTGTTGCATTGGCTTCTTTAAGGGTATCTTTTATCGAAAGTAATACCGATTGCGATGCAATTACAGTATCGTTGGTCGAGAGAATAGCTGTATTTGCTGAGTTTATTGCAGTGTTGGTGCTTTCAACTAATTCATCTAGTGGCAAACTTTCAAGCTTGGTTAATAGCATATCTGTTTTGCTCACAATACTCGCAAAACCGCTTTTGGCGATAGGAATTACCGTGTATTTTCCAAAATACTCAATGTCGGTTTGCACTTCATTGCTTAAATTGAGGCTGACTTTCATTGCCCCAGTTAAGTAATTAGATGTCTCTAGACTAGCTCCTAAGCCAGACTTTATCCATTCACTAAATTGGTTGTCAAACCAAGCTAAGTCATATTCATTATTGGGTGCTAATCGTGCTGGCTCTACGTGGATAATAACGGGAATGCGAGTTTCGTCACCGTTGATCAGATTGGTTTCATGAAATCCTAAATAAGGTCTGCTAACACGGCCTATTCGAATCCCCCTATATTCAACAGCGGCGCCAGCTTCAAGTCCACCTACAGAGTCCTCAACCAAAATCACGTACTCTAAATATTCATATACGCGGTCTTCTTTTATGCTGGATCGGGAAGTGTAAAGCTTAAAGTCTTGGCTCTGGGTAATACGTTGGCCCAATGCTAAGTCGTCGGGTACATCAAATTGCACTCCACCTGAAAGGAACGATTCTACCGACGCTAAATCAATGTTGACCCCTTCAGTAGTGGCCGAAAAAGACACCCCGCTTGAATTCCAAAAATAGGTGTTGGAGGTTATTAAAGCGTCGTAGGGTGCTTGAATGAAAATACCATAGGTGACTTGTCTTAATTCAATATCAAAATCGACAGACTCAACCGCGCCTACTTCAAAACCGCGATAAATTATAGGGTTACCTACAGTGAGCGACTTGCCGCCGCTCGATACCAGTTTTAATTTAATACCTTCAGACGTAGGCGACGAAATAGGCGGAGTTTCTAAGCCAACAAACTGTTGAGCGTAATATTCTGATTTACCTGGGTCTATATTAATATATGCGCCCGACAACAAGGTGCTAAAACCACTAATACTGCCGCTGCCTATTCTAGGGCGCACTACCCAAAATTGACTATCGCTGTGCAAATAGCGTTGCATATTTTTGTCAATTTCCACTGTTGCTTCAATTGAGTAACCATCTTCAGAAAAACTAACTTCTTTTAAGGTACCAATGTCTACATCCCTAAATTTGACTTTAGTTTTTTTCGCCTCAAGGCCATTTGCATTGTCAAAAACAATGATAATTTCAATGCCCTTATTCTGCCATTGTTGATAAACCATGCCTACACCAATAATGGCCGCAATGAGCGGCAATAGCCACACCACTGAGAAGCGTGCTTTTGGTACGATTATGGCCTGTGACTTCGCTATTAAATCATTCATTATTATTGCTGTCTATCCCACATTAATCTTACGTCAAATTGGTGCGCCGCTACCATAGTTAATATTACAACCGCTGCAAATGCTTGTGCAGCAAAGCCCGGCTCAATAATCATGATACCGGTTACATGTACTAACGCCACCAATATTGCGACCACAAAGATGTCTATCATAGACCATTTGCCAATAAACTCCGTGGCTCGGTAAAGCCGCGTTAGTTCAGATTTACTCAAACGGCTTTGCCTTGATGTAGCGTAGCAAAGCCATAGTATAATGAGCATTTTTGCTATGGGGATCAATATACTGGCAGCAAAAATTACAAAAGCGACAAAATAAGACCCATGTTCAGCGAACAAAACAACGCCACTTAAAATCGTACTAGAAACCTTATCGTTAAATAAGGTGGTGGTCATAATAGGATATAAGTTGGCCGGAATATAAAAAAGTATTGCGGTTATCACCAGGGCCACAGTTCGCTGAATACTGTTGGGTGAGCGCATATATAAAGTGTCGTTACAGCGAGGGCAATTAACCTTGCTTATGGGTGATAGCAAATGGCATGTTCGGCAATTTGCGAGTCCTTTTTCGGCGGCACTGCCCTTAGGATAGCCGCTCGCTTTTAGTGAGGGCCTTACCCTTGGAGAATTGCTATTAGCGTTTTGCATGCTCTATCCAATGCCACAATTGATGACGGTTAGCTACATTAGCCGTTAAGGTAAATAAAATGGCAAAGCCAACGTAGGCCCAAAATGACAGGCCAATAATAATATCTGCTAACTCAATGACTTTTATTAGAGCAACAAGGACCCCAACAATAAAAACTTCTGCCATTATCCAAGGCAGAAAGTGCCCTAGCAATCTACCCGTATACACAGGCAGCGCAGGAGCCAGTCCTAATTTGATGGGCACCAGTAACGCCAATAGTAGACTTAAGTACAACATAGGTAATAACAATACGAATGCATATACAAGCGCCGCTAAAAAAGTGAAACCTTGGGTGAATAAATCATGGGAAGCTTGCAGTAAAGTGATAGTACGAATTTGCCCTTGAGTTTCAAATGACAAAAAGGGCAGGCTATTTGCCATTATCAACAAAATTAATGCCGACAAACCAAATGAAATACTGTAATCAAGAGGGTGTTTATATTTTGTGAACTGTTTGCAGAGGCAGCCAGAGCATATAAGAGATTGATTTTCACCCATTTCAGGAACGGTAATCAATAAATCACAGTCATGACATGCTATTAAAGAATTAGGTTCCACCTGTTTTTCCCGCAAGGTATTTTTTTGCTGTATTTTATATAAAAAATACTAGTCAGAGAGTCTTGGTTCGTTGGTTGGCGCACCCTCACGAAACGCTAAAAAGCCGATATAAAGAAGCGCGATAGGCGGTAAAAAGGAAAGAAAAAATCCCAAAATACAAGACGTTTTTGCGTTCATTGATTTGGTTTCACCTAGTTTGTAGCTCAACCAAGTAATGGTAGAGATAAATACTAGGCAAGAAACAATGAATATAAATTCAACCATGAAACACCTCGTTTTTACAACAAAGGCTTATAATGTGCCTATAATATAAGCCTTTTTACGTTATTAGTCTACAAAACCTTGGTTGGCGCTTATGGTTAGGGGATGATAGCCGGGTTTTGCCTCTTCAAATGCTTTTTTCGCAAAGGCTTTGCCGTCAGGTGTTTTTGATAACTCTTCGTACAAAGGTTTAACCAACTTGTTGCGTCCTATGCTGGTTAAGAAGCTATATAAGCGTTCGTAGGCCGGCTGATATTCATTTTTAACCGCTATCATTAGCCAGCTGTGCGCAATTTCATTATTTTTACTGGTGGTTAACGCAAACGACGCATCTAGTTCGGCAAGCTGTGTTTGTGTAAGTTCGTTTGGCATATTATTTAAAAAATATAGCCACTGATGTACAGTCCACACTTGAGTTGAAATACTCGCCGCTGGTGCATTGCCTGCTAGCCAGGTTGTGCGCGCTTGGTCAACTTTGGTAAATGCGTCAGACTCGGGTACTGGCGCACCTTGGGGTATGCCCGAAGCAAAAATCCATTCTTGAATGCGTGCGGCGTCGAGTTTATCTGGATAGTCTTTCAATAAGGTCGTATCTAAATAGCTAATGAATTCGTCGGTGGTGATGCTTTGAAAAGCAAAGGCATCGAAATAGCCGAGTAAAAACTGGTCAAAATTATCGCGGCCAATTTTAATTTCTAGCTCACGTAAAAATAACGCGCCTTTTTCATAAGGGATATTTGAAAACACATCATCGGGATTACGGCCACGCAGATCTATGGCCAAAATTTGGTCGTTTTTGGGTAAGCTTGCAATGCTAGCCTGCAAATCTTGATAGCCTAAAACCGCTTCCATATTATAGCGGTCGGTACCATAAATCATTTCCATAATACGATAGGTTAAGTAAGTGGTAAAACCTTCATTCAGCCAAAGGTCACGCCATGTAGCATTGGTCACTGTATTACCCGACCAGCTATGTGCAAGTTCATGCGCAATTAGTGCCACTAAACTTTTATCCCCGGCAATTACGGTGGGGGTAATAAATGATAAACGTGGGTTTTCCATGCCACCAAAAGGAAAAGATGGCGGTAATATTAGCAGGTCGTATCGGTCCCAACTGTATTGCCCGTAGGTTTTTTCGGTAGCCTCAAGCATACTTTCAGTGTCTTCAAACTCAGCGGCTGCTGCGTTTAGAATTGAGGGCTCTGCATATACACCAGTGCGCTCTCCCATTGATTTGAAGCCCAAATCGCCAATGGCAAGGGCAATTAAGTAAGAAGGAATGGCCTGTGGCATTGTAAATTCATATACGCCGTCGCGCTGGGTATTTGGATCGTTAGCGGCACTCATTACCGCGAGTAAGGTTTTGGGCGTACGAATAGTCGCATTATACGTTACACGAACTTGTGGCGAGTCTTGCAAAGGTATGAAGCTTCTGGCATGAATAGCTTGCGCCTGCGTGAATAAAAATGGATGCTTTTTACCCGCAGTTTGTGCTGGCGTTAGCCATTGCACGCCCGACGCTGTGGGCGCCGTTTGGTATTCAATGGTGACCATGTTAGCCGAAGTGCCAACTGGAATATGAAGTGCCGCACCTAAGTTTTCATCTGCGGGCTTAAGCGTAAAAGCAATCGATTCGCCGTTTAAACTAATGTTTTTTATGGTTAAATCACGCGTGTCTACCACCAGTTCATTTGCGCCTTGCTTAACTCGTTCAAAGGTAAGCTGGGCACTCCCAATTAGGCTTTTTTGAGTAAAGTCGGCGGTTAAATCAAGATTTATATGGGTAACTTTTATTTCACTTGGGTTTCCATAAGAATGGTAATCGGTGCCCGATTCAATAGGACTTTCAGCTATAATTTGCGTTACAGCTACAGGTGGTGTTTGCTTGTTTTCAGTTTGCGCGGGTTCGCTACATGCGCCCAGTGCTAATGCACTGGCAATAACAACACCATATAGCCAATTAGAGGGTTTCATTTTGTATTCCTTATTTTTAAGTAAACAAAGGCTTTGCTATCTCTACATTTATATTTTTGGTGATTATCGCGTATTGATAGCGTCTATCGCGAGTAAATAGCAAGGCCGGAATGTGCAAACAAACTAACCAATAAAGCCACGATTATCAATGTAATAATTACTAAATCCATATATGATTATTAATATTGCGTACCTTGTCATGAACTAGCATAATTGTTGAACAGCTTGGGATAACACCGTAATTGTAAATACGACCTTATAATAATAGCCTAAAGGGCACTACTGAGACCTTTGAATGAAAACCCGTTTTACAATATTAATGAGCGCTTTTTTGCTGCTATCTTGCGCCGAAGCGCCTGCGCCAGTTGAGCTGAAACCAGCGCCTAAAACACCGCCGCAATGGTCCAAAGAAGCAATATGGTATCAAATTATGGTTGAACGCTTCCATAATGGAGACCCCACTAACGATCCCACTATTGCCAGTATCCAAGGCACATATCCCGGCTATATTCCAGATACGTGGCAAATAACACCATGGACACAGAACTGGTACATTGAAGACCTTTATTTTAAAGATGTGCACGGGCAAGCCGATTTTACCGGTAATGTGGTCCATAGCTTTGATGCAAAAACAGCCTTAAGACGTTACGGAGGTGACCTGCAAGGGGTACTTGATAAACTCGATTATTTGGAAAACCTTGGCATTAATGCTATTTATTTTAATCCCATTAATGACGCGCCCTCCGTGCATAAATATGACGCGCGTCATTGGCGCCACGTAGACGTAAATTTTGGGCCAGACCCCATTGGCGATACTAAACTAATTCAATCTGAAGATCCCAGCGATCCAAATACTTGGCATATGACCGCTGCCGACAAATTGTTTCTTGAGGTCATAAAACAAGCCAAATCGCGCAACATTCGCATTATTTTAGATTATTCATGGCACTACACGGGTCACACTTTTTGGGCCT
>JBLHMY010000112.1:0-7939 GCA_047621065.1 Glaciecola sp.
AACTGGTCAATGTATCAGCGGATGCAGCTACCAATTTTGCTGTCATGGCTCAGGGAATAGTAGCGGTATTGAATCAGTTGAATTTATCCAGCATTACACCACCAGCAGCTAATGTCACTATATCCAATGTACCCGGGCCGCAAAAGCCTTTGTATTTTGGTCAAGCTAAACTCCAAGCTACCTATCCTTTGTCTGTTTTGATCGATGGGCAATCGTTGAATATTACTGTAGTTAGTTATTGTGATTCCCTCTGCTTTGGATTAATGGCTTGCCGAGACACCGTTCCTGATGTCAATATAATTGCCGATTATATTGAATCTGCAATTGATGATATCAAAGGAGGAATCTATTTAAGAGATTTAATGCTTAAGCAGAAAGAGCAGAAATAATTTTTATCATACACGGCCGTGCAAATGCCCAGCACGGCTGTCAGCTAGTTTTTTTATGATTAATAAAATAAATTAAAAAATATTGTGTAATTAGTATGCGAATTCTAATTTATATCTCTAATATGCACCTTATCGAAACAAAACTATTAATTTTAAACATATACAAGGTGAACAACATGAAAAACATCGACAAGATTAAAGAAACAGCATCTACTGCGGAAGATATGGCTCGTAAAGTTTGGTTAGCTGGTCTAGGTGCTTATGGCAAAGGCTATGAAGAACTAACAGGCCGCATAGAGGCACTTTCAACTGATTCAAATAAATTTTTTGACGAACTAGTTGCTAAAGGCGAGAAGCTTGAAGCTGAAGGTAAAGTTAAGGTTGAAGAAGTTAAAAATGACGTTGTAGCTAAAACTGAAATCGAATCTCGCATTGAGGCGGTTCGCTCTAAGCTTGGTTTTAGCAACACTGACAATGATCAGAAAATCGAAGACCTGAGTGCGAAAATTGATGCATTGACTACAGCTGTTGCGCAATTGGCAGTTGAATCTGCAGGGAAAAAAGCTTAATTTAAGCCCAGTTTATAAAAAAGAGAGCCATAGTGCTCTCTTTTTTATGGATAAATTTTACTGCCAAACTAGAACAAGACCAATTGTTTACTATATCGTTTTATTAAAAAAAACGGGATGTTTAGGCCTATCATTAAGAGCAACCCTTAAATCCTCACTTTTTATTTCTACTTTTTGAACACATTATATATCACTAGAGATGTATCTCATTGTGCTTAATAAACTTAAAAATATAAGCCTCAAAGTTAACTGAGTCGTCACTTAGTCGTCACTTAGTCTAATTACATTAACGCGATCATCTGAGAAATTACTTGGAATGTGCTGCTCCAGTGTTAGTTCACCTAACGCAAAGAGATCCTGAGGAATGTCATCATCTACATATAGATAATCCATAGACAATTGTGTGCAAAAAAGGACATTTTATAAAGTGTTGTTTAAAAAGGTGTTAATTGTTAATGACTTGTTGATGTAAATTTGCTAAATTTTTAGGTGATATCCCTTTATGTTCCAAAACTATTAAAAACAATAGCAAGTCTGCTTTGCAACCTTTAATAAGGTAGTAAGCAAAGTTGACAGCCTGGAGGCACGGTGGAAAAAATTTGGTTAAAGAATTATGACCCTAGGGTTCCTGTGGAGATCAATCCTGATCGTTATTCATCCATAGTGGATATTTTTGAACAATCTATTGAAAAATATTCAGCTAACGTAAGTTATATCAATATGGGTAAAAGTATTACTTTTGCCGAGTTGGATGGTCTTTCTCGTGATTTCGCAGCATATTTACAACATTCTGGATTAAAGAAAGGCGATGCGGTAGCGATTATGTTGCCTAACCTTATCCAATATCCGGTGGCACTTTTTGGCATACTTCGCGCTGGTATGACCGTGGTGAATGTTAATCCTTTGTATACCCCAAGAGAATTACAGCATCAACTAACTGACTCAAACGCAAAAGCGATTGTCATTATTGAAAATTGTGCTTGTACCTTGAGTGAAGTAATTAAAAACACAGCGGTAGAGAAGGTACTATTAACTTGTCTTGGTGATATGTTGTCGCCCTTGAAAAAAGTGGTCACAAACTTTGCAGTTAAACACATTAAAAAGATGATCCCAGCCTTTGATATACCGAATGCAGGGACATTTTTAACAGCGCTTAAGCAAGGCCATAAGCAATCATATCAGCGACCAGAAATTACTGGCGAAGATCTTGCCTTTTTGCAGTATACAGGTGGCACTACGGGCTTGTCGAAAGGTGCCATGTTGACCCATAGAAACATTGTGGCTAATTTGGAACAAACCTCGAATATTCTAGAAAACGTGATTGAGCCGGGCAAAGAGTTAGTTGTCACAGCTTTGCCTCTTTATCATATATTTGCCTTGCAAGGTAATTGTTTGACTTTTGTGAAGTTTGGTAGCCCAAATCTATTAATTACTAACCCTCGTGACATGCTCGGTTTTGTTGCTGAGATGGCCAAGTATCCATTTACGGTTATTACTGGTGTAAATACTTTATTTAATGGATTGTTAAATACGCCAGGCTTTGCTGATTTAGATTTCAGTGGATTAAAGTTTTCCTTAGGTGGCGGTGCTGCTGTGCAACGACCTGTTGCCGAACGTTGGCAAGCAGTAACTGGGCATGTCTTACTTGAAGGTTATGGATTAACCGAATGTTGCCCTACAGTAACGGTAAACCCGCCACAACTTGAAGCTTATAAGGGGTCTATTGGTATGCCAGTTCCATCTACCGATATAAAACTGGTAGACGAAAACGGTAAGGAAGTCGCCATGGGAGAGGCTGGTGAAATGCTGGTTAAAGGACCACAGGTGATGAAAGGTTATCTTAATCGTCCCGACGCCACCGACGAAATGATAGTTGACGGTTGGTTAGCCACGGGTGACATAGCAACATGCGACGATGATGGCTACTTTTATATTGTTGATCGTAAAAAAGATATGATTTTGGTGTCGGGTTTTAATGTTTTTCCAAATGAAATCGAGGAAGTCGCTGCGATGCACGAAGATATTATAGAGGCTGCAGCAATCGGCGTGCCACATGAAGTTTCGGGGGAAATTGTTAAGTTGGTGGTAGTGAGTAAAAACCCAGATTTGTCTGAAAAAGACGTGATCCAACACTGTCGTATACACTTGACTGGATACAAAATCCCGAAGAAAGTTGTGTTCATGGACGACCTTCCTAAAAGTAACGTTGGCAAGATACTGCGCAGAGAATTAAGAGACAAATAATGGCAACTACTTTTACCGTTAAATTAAAAATTAGGGTGATTTAACATAGAGTTAATGTTTTAGTACGATTATCCATAACAATGGAGGTAAAATGGAAGAGTTATCTGGGTTAGATGCTTCCTTTTTGTATCTTGAAACGCCAAAAGTGCCAATGCACATTGGTGGAGTAGCGATAATAGAAGGATCGTTAGAGTTTGATATTTTCCGCCAATTTATGCAAAACAGACTGCATATTGTGGATAAACTTACGCAAAAACTAGTTACGGTGCCAATGAGTTTGGATAAGCCCTATTGGGTAGATGATCCCGACTTTAATTTAAATCAGCATTTGCATCGAACTGCACTGCCGAGTCCTGGTGGCTGGAAAGAATTGCGCTCCTTAGCGTCCAGTTTGCTTTCTCAACAACTAGATCGCGAACGTCCACTGTGGGAGTTTACGTTTGTTGAAGGATTGGACTCTATTCCTCAGGTTCCCAAGGGATCGGTGGCATTAATAAGTAAAGTGCATCATGCCGGCTTTGATGGAAAATCTGGTGCAGATTTGATGGCTATGCTATATGACGTATCGCCCACACCTCGAGATGTTCCCCCTCCACCTCAAAAAGTCATAGAAGTGATACCGGGTCCTGTGGGTCTCTTGGCTAAAAGTGCATACCACTTTTTAGCACGCCCCGGGAAGCTGCCGAGTCTATTATGGGATACAGGAAAGTCCACGCTTAAAGCTGGGTATTTAACATTAAGGCCGGGTGTTACACTTCCTACCTTGCCATTGCGAGCGCCAAAGACCCCTTTTAACGATGCGGTTGAAGCAGAAAGGGTGTGGAATTCTGCAATATTGGATATCACTCGTGTTAAGGCGCTACGAAAAGTAGTTCAAGGTGCAACCTTAAATGACGTCATTCTTGCCATTTGTGCGGGTGCGCTAAGACGCTATTTGTTGGAAAAAAATGAGCTGCCCGATAAGCCTCTGGTAGCAATGATACCTGTTTCAACCCGAACAGCTGAAGAAAAAAATTCGATGGGTAATCAGGTGTCTGCCATGTACGTTGAATTGGCTACAGACCTTCAAGATCCTATTAGGAGATTAGAGAAAATCCATCACAATACGGTGATTGGTAAACTTTACCAAGACGCAATTGATGCAAAAAGTTTAATAGCTTATGCTGAGTTAATTCCATTTGGTTTAGCCGAGGTTGCTGCGCGGTATTATTCTCGTGCTGCGCTGGCAAAACGACACAATCCTTTCTTTAATGTTGTTATCACCAATGTTCCTGGTCCGCAAATACCCCTATATTTGGCGGGGCATAAATTAGTTGTAAACATGGGTGCTGCACCAATTTTTGATGGTATGGGCCTTATTATACCAATTTGTAGCTATAACGGCACAATTTCCATTAGCCCGACCAGCGCGGTTAATCTAATGCCAGATTTGGATAATTTCACCCGCTACATTCGTGAAAGTGCTAACGAACTAGAGGAGGCCTCACAACAAAAATTGAAAGAAATCGCAGTCCTCAAAAAGTTTTTAGAGCAAGGTTAGCTCGTTGTTAAGGAACTATTATTGGCCAGCGAAATTGCCCGACTTCTGCAATAAGACGAAAAAAGATGATATATTATAATGACTTATGACATTCAATACCATTTGGCGCAGCAAGCGAACGCGAATGGTTTACAAATTACCTATGACAGTTTTGGTGACCTCGCAGATCCAGTAATAATTCTAATTATGGGACTCGGTACCCAGATGATCCACTGGAATGATGAGTTCTGCGAGTTATTAGCTCGCAACAACTTAAGGGTTATTCGTTTTGACAATCGCGATATTGGCAAAAGTACCTGGCTCACAAGCTCTCCAGTACCCAGTGTATTGAATTTTATTGGCAATAGTTTGTTTGGTAAAAAGGTAAATGCGCCTTATCTACTTGACGATATGGCCGATGATACCTTGGCTCTAATGGATGCATTAAATATAGGCAGTGCTCACCTTGTTGGTGCCTCAATGGGCGGTATGATAGCCCAATGTATCGCCTTAAAATCGCCTGAAAGAGTCAGTAGCCTGACCTCTATTATGTCGACTACAGGCAATCGCTCTTTGCCAAAAGCTAAAGCAAGAATAGGCGTAAAGTTGCTTAAACCCTTAGCTAAAGAAATTGATCTATATGTGGCACAAAGTTTGGACATTTGGAAAATACTGCATGGTGAACACTTTCCTTTTGACAAAGACCGAGTTGAAAAAGTGATACGTGATTCACGGGATAGAGGGTTTAATCCAGCTGGAGTTGCACGCCAGTTAAGTGCAATTATTGATTCACCAGATCGAACAAATGGCTTACAGCAATTACAAATCCCCAGTTTAGTTATTCATGGTGATTCCGATCCCTTGGTTCCTGTTGCGTGCGGTATTGCGACTGCGCAAGCAATACCTAATGCTACTTTAAAAATCCTAAAAGGAATGGGGCACACTTTGCCGGTTCAGCTGTGGCCACAAATTGTTGATGAGATAAGCACATTGACTAAAGCAGGGTAAGCCTGCTTATTGAATAGAAGTGTCGTGTTATTTTATGCGAGCAAATATGCCGTTTATCCCACGTACAAACCACCTTGGGTAATGTGTTGCCCATTGCACTAACACTTTATTCGCTAACTTATCCAGGAACACCACGTCACCTTTCATGCATGCATTATATGCTTGTGCAGTAAGTTCCATAGGATCGGCTTTGAGAAAGCTTGGGATGTATTTTTCAAATCCTTGTGCATGCTCAAGCATCTTGGTTTGGGTCATGCCTGGACAAACGCAAGTAACCGTTACGCCCGTTCCTCGCAACTCTTCAGCTATGCCCTCGGAAAAAGACAACACAAAAGCTTTGCTTGCGCCATAGGTGGCAAAATTGGGAGTAGGCATAAAGCTAGCGATTGAACCTACATTTAAAATTTTTCCACTGCCGCGTTTGATCATCGGCCCAATAAATTGATAGGTCATATTCACTAAGCTTTGAATATTTAACTGGATTAAACGGTTTAATCCTTCGATGTCACACTCATGTAGTCTTTCGACTTGTATCATGCCCGCGTTATTGACCAAAATATCAATTGTGATATCTTTTTTAGCAATGTCTTCGAATAATGTTTTAGCTGCACCGACTGGGATAAGATCGGTTGCAAATACGTGTGCTTCAATTGCATATTTTTCTTTGAGTTCTATCGACAGTTCTTGTAGCTTATCGGCGTTTCTTGCAACAAGGACTAAATCGTGACCCTTCTTAGCAAAGGTCTCGGCAAAACTACGGCCTATACCTTCAGATGCTCCTGTTATCATAACCGTGTTATATTTTTGCATTATCTGGCCTCGTAGTTTTAATTGGTATTAGCTGCGTTTCACGTCAGGATACTATCGGTAAAAAAAACGGGCCTAGTGGCCCATCTTATTGAGTATGCTGAGCTAATTAGAATTTACTTAGCTTTATTAGTAACCACAGCAGTTGCTTTAGGCTCTGCTTTCGCTACAGTTGCTTTAGGCTCTGCTTTCGCTACAGTTGCTTTAGGCTCCGCTTTCGCAGCAGTTACTTTAGGCTCTGCTTTCGCAGCAGTTGCTTTAGGCTCTGCTTTTGCAGTAGATGCTTTAGGCTCTGCTTTCGCAGCAGTTGCTTTAGGCTCTGCTTTTGCAGTAGATGCTTTAGGCTCTGCTTTTGCAGTAGATGCTTTAGGCTCTGCTTTCGCAGTAGTTGCTTTAGGCTCTGCTTTCGCAGCAGTTGCTTTAGGCTCTGCTTTCGCAGTAGTTGCTTTAGGCTCTGCTTTCGCAGTAGTTGCTTTAGGCGCTGCTTTCGCAGGTGCTTTAGGCGCTGCAGCATTACGTTTTTCAATCAAGGCAACAACAACAGTTGTTAGGTGATCTATGGTGGTGTTTAATTGAGCCAATTTTACTTCATGTGATTTTTCTGAACCCATTCCCAGAAAGTTCTTACTTTTAGCCTGTAATTCGTCTTTTTTGTCATTAATTTTACTTTGAATTTTTTCGCCACGCGTTAGTAATTCGCTGTAAAGACTATTTGACTTTTCTTGGGCGGCATCAATTGACTTACCCAGCGCTTCTTTGCTGCTATCGATAGAGCCTAAGCCTGCCAACCATGTGTTTCGTGCCATATTTTCTAAGGTGTCTTTAGTTGACATTTTTGTTTCTCCTATAAAATCAAGTTTTACTAAATACCCATTTATTTGGGCATTAGTAGAATAAAATATCAATTAAGCAAGTTTACTGACAGATTCTACTAAGGCGTCAACTTTTTGAGATAATTCATCGATTTTAGAGTCTGTGTCTGAACTATCAAGACCAAGCTTTTTACGCACGTCGTCGACACGTTTTTCTATAGCCGTTTTTTCTTTCAACTTCTCTTTAGTGCCAGCTTCAAGTTTTTCGCCTTTAAAAACTAATTCTTCAAACAAGCGACTTGTTTCAGTGTTTAGTCTTTCGTATTGGCTTTGTATTTCTTCAAAGCTTTTACCATAAGCGCCAAGACCGGCTAACCATATTTTACGTGCTACATCTTCAGCCGTTGAAATTGTGTTGTTTACTTTTTCTAAGTTACTCATGTGTTTTCTCCAATAATGTTAAATAAGTTTGGGTAAATCTGCTTGACGATGCAAATATAGACAATAAGATTAGAAAGTGCATACTAAAAATGCATAAAGTTTAATTTATTTAAATTTTTTTATTTCGGCTTGAATAATGAATAATGAATA
>JBLHMY010000113.1:0-7893 GCA_047621065.1 Glaciecola sp.
ATGTGCTTAAAGATACTTTTAGGATCGGGTACATACTGATAAGCGAAAAAATCATGTACCGCATCCAGCCTCAGCTCTTTTTTAATATTGGGTAGGGTTAAGATGGCTTTAATTTCTGAGCCAAATGCAAATTGATGCGTGTTTTTATCGTTGTAATAGTACAACGGTTTTTTACCTAAACGGTCGCGGGCAATGAACAGTTGCTGCTTAGTTTTGTCCCATAGGGCAAAAGCGAACATGCCGTTAAGCTTGGCTAGGCAGTCTAGGCCTTCGCGTTCATATAGTTTGATGATTACTTCGGTGTCGGTGTGTGAAACGAAGCTTATGCCGTCTTCTTCAAGCTCTTTGCGTATGTCTAGAAAGTTATAAATTTCGCCGTTAAATACAATTACGATATTACCGTCGCTTGAAAACATAGGCTGATTACCAGCTGGCGATAAATCTAAAATGCTTAAACGCCTGTGGCAAAGGCCAATGTCATCATCTAAGTATTCGCCCTTGGCATCGGGGCCACGGTGTGCAATAGCATTACCCATATTAAGCAAATGCTGTTGGGTGAGTGCTGCGCCATTATGGGTGAAGTGACTATTTGCTATAAAACCTGCTATGCCGCACATATTTTCCCTACAAGCTTATGAATTTTCGGATTTTGGGACCAATAGCAGTGGTTAACCCAAGGGGCAATTTTTGCCATATATTTTCGACCTGCCTGCGAAGCGACGACTTTACCGACGTTGTTTCTTCACGTAATTCACCATCGCATAGGGTTTGCCATTGCAACACCTCGGGTGTGGCTCCCCATTGTTTCTTAAATCTAAAAGTACCTTCGTTGTAACCGGAACGGCCAAAATCGAAGTTGGGCAAGCCGCGGCGAATAGTTTCGCTCAATACTTCCCAATACATGAGCATATTAGGTGCCAATTTGTTGAAATCGCGTAGGGTGCTTGCCCAGGGAATTACTGCTTTGTTATCTGTATGAATAACAACCGCTCCGCCTACGCATTGCTCTTCGAAATACACCAGTACCAAAAAAGCGTTTTTACCGTAAGCACTAAAAATAGATTCAAACCACTTTTTATTGTGTACCGGAGAACCTAAATCGCGCATATTGGCGGCGAATACTCGATAAAATGCGGCAAAGTCATTGGCAGTGGGTGTTGCCAAAACGGTAGATGACACGCCATTTTTAATCGCTTTTTTAATTTGGCTGCGTAGCTTTGGTTTGAAACTTGCCATTTGAGCGTTTACGTCTTCGCTAAGCGAATATAGCATACGCACTTTTGTGCCATCAACAATATCAGTGTTGTGGGCAACTGCATCGTCGTTTTTGCTATGTATTTTGTCGCCATATTCAAACAACGCGCCTCTGTACTCAAAGCCCCAATTTTTATCAAGAGCAAGCTGGGTTACTTGTTGCTTTAGTTCATTCGCACTGTCGTTATCGTTGGCTAATATGCCACCTAAATCACAATACGGTAACGAGCATAAATTGGCTCTACCTCTTAGTGTTTTCATTAGTACACATGGCATGACCGCTAGTATTTTACTGTTGTGTTGCAAGGCAAAATATTTGGGCGTAAATCCATAGGCACTGGAGACAGCTTCTCCCCAAGCTTTGTTGTGATAGGCCGTCGCATGCTCGTGCTTGTCAACAAAACGTTGATAATCTGCTATGTCGCTAAGAGTGAATTGGTGTAAGTTCGCCATTGTCTATTGCGCAATTTGTTGTTGATTATTTTTCAAGAAAACTTTGTACTCGCTTGGGGTCATAAAGTTTACGTCGTACTCATTGTGTAAATGATTAAGTACTTCACTTATACGTTCGCATATAAGCTCAAATGGCTTGTCTGACTTTAAAAATCCGGTGCCATTGCTGATAAGGTTGGAGCTATGAAAGTACATATGCAAACACTGGTGTCCATTTTCAATGGCACTGTCGGCTAGCGTGATCATATCTTGGCTGCTGGTGACTTCGGGGCTAAAATAAATTTTACGAAGAAGTTTGCTATGCCAAAGCATAGCCGTGGTTTTCATGGCTTGCAACATGGAGGTTTCAGACGCATCGTGTACTTTGGCTGCTGTTTCGAAAGGTGTTCGGTTAAAGCCCACGGTGACCGGCACTTCTAAAATATTGCGCTGGGTGCCGCTTTTTAGCACGTTGTCGGTAGCGGGCCAATAGGGCACAAGCGGCGAACCATAACAGTCGAAGTATTCATTTCGGTAAAAAGGATATACGCTAGAGTCTATGTCGAATCCGCGTAAGTAGAGCAAGTTCATAATATCCTCAGAAATGCCCCAGCGCCCAGTTCTAAAAGCTTTAGGTGTATAGGCTAAGCGTTGACTAAAAACATCCAGTAATACATCTAGTTTGTCTTCAACTTGTTTTAATGGCAAATTAATTACGTGTGAACTTTCTTCGGTAGGTTTACCATAGAAGGGAGGATTTGCCCAAGGGTGTAAATGGGCGCCCAGTTCACACTTACCTTTTAACATGCGCGCCAAAAATGCTGTTTGTTTTACTAAACCAACAGCAGCGGCATAATCAACAAAATAGCAAGGGCGAAGGGATTTTTTTTCACAAAAAGCTTGAAAGGCAGGCAGCATATGAAGGTTTTCAACTGAAAAGTCTGACTCGGGAAATGGCCCATCCCAGTCCCATTCTTCCTCAGTATCGACACTTAGTAGAAATGTTATTTGTTGCCTGACAGTTGCCATCAAACATTATCCTTATGTTCAGCGTTAATGAGTTGTTTAAATAATACAAGGTATTCTTGCGCCATACGAGTAGCCGCATAGTGCTTATTTACATATTGAATAGCGTTTTTTCCAAGTGCTAGGGCATCTTCAGGGCTGTCGTAAACCTGCAAAAATAGCGTTATTAACGAAGACTTATCTTTTAATGGAGCCAAAAGGCCTGTTTTGTTGTGCGTGATTAACTGGTCAACGCCATCAATGTCGTAGCTTACGACTGGTGTGCCCATTGCGCAGGCCTCCATTAAGCAGCGCGGTATTCCCTCAAGTGTCGAGGTCATGGCAAAAATATCGAAGCTTTTTAAGTAAGCAAGACGGTCATCGCGATAGCCTAAAAAATGAATATCTGCAGCGCAGCTAAGCGTGCTAGCGTAATTTTCAAGCTGCGCACGCTCGTCGCCATCGCCTAGCATTACTAATTCAACGTTGTTGCGTTGTTGGTGCAGGGCGGCAAAAACATCGAGCAAGTCTTTTATATTTTTGCGACTAATCATTTGGCCTATAAAACCGACTCTAAATTTTTCTTTGGATGCCGATGGGAAATTATCGCGCGCATGCTCGACTTCGCTTAAGTCGACACCGTTTTGGATATATTCGAGTTTTTCTGGCTTTACGCCAAAGCCCTTAACGTCATCCATTAAAGCCGGTGAAAGCGGAACTACCTTATTGGCAAAGCGCATTGACTGACAGCCTAACCAAATAAAGGCGCGCAGTTTGAAGTCGGCAGCATTTTCAAAACCGTGCGGGGTAACGACTACCGCTATACCCGATTTTTTGGCTGCTAGCACCCCTAAAATATCCGACTTATAGCCATGAGTATGAATAATATCAATCTTGTTTTCACGAATATGTTGGGCGAGTTTCCAGACTATTGAAAAATCAAATTTGTGTGCCATAGGTAAGGCTGTCGCTGTGCCGCAATCGCGCCTGAAATGCTTTACTAGCTCTAGATCTTTGGAGTTGTCTTCGTCGGTAACTGCCAGGCTATACTCGCAGTCGGCCTTGCTTGTATTTTTACACAGCGCGAGTATCCAACGTTCTGCACCGTAAAAACCAGTGGAACAAATAAATTGTAAAACTTTGGGTGTTTTGGCTATTGCCATTATTTTTCTGTACCTGTTTCAAGCGTCTTTAGAGCACCCATTACAGTGCCTATTGTGCGGGCTGGAAAGTATAGTGTATAAAATGCCACAATCGCGAATACACTAGGATACTCAAGTCGTTTTTTCCATAACCGAAGCGTATATAAAGCCAAAATGCCACAACTGCCTGATAAGCTTAACAATGCAAGTATAGGATACTGGGCTAATAGCGCCACCAAAAAGCCTAAAATCCCTAAGGTAAAAACAGGAGGTGCAATAAAACTAGGATATTCCGACAAAGGCACGTGCCTGCCTTTTATAGAAGCTAAGTTTGATTGACCCCGCCACACTTCTTTTTTAGCCATGGCTAAATATTCTTTATCTTCACCTAAATGCACATAGCTAGCGGCAGTTGAATAATAAAGCTGCCCGTATAGGCCTACGTTTTGAGTAAACACGTAGTCTTCGCAGGTGACTAATTCTCCTGGGAACCCACCGGTTTGATCAAAAATAGCGCGCGATAATAGTAAATTTCGTCCGGGTAAAAATTCCATAGTGCAGTCTACTGATAAGTTACTCAGCAGTACGCGTACATTTTCTAGTTCGCTTGCATGCTCACTGGCTTTTTGTACTGCGCTTGCCAATACAACGTTAGGTGATTCAAGCACCTTTAGCATAGCGCTTAACCAGTTGGGTGACAGGGCAATGTCGGCGTCAATAAACGCTAAGTAATCACTTTGGGTGTGCTGAACGCCCATGTTGCGTTGGTTTGATATTGTTACCTGTTTGCTAATGGGAAGAAATACAATAGACAATGACTGCTTATATGCGAGTAATTCATCGCTAAATGATTCATTTTTACTAGCAACTACAATACTTATGGTAATGCCGTTTACCTTAAGTGCTACAATTGAATTGAGCGTATCTATAAGTAAGCCTTCACGCCCCATATGGGGAATAATAAATGCAACCGATGTCATCGCCTAAGCACCTTTTTGACGGCAGGAATACGTACGCACAACATATCGATTTCGTTTTTGATTGAGTAGGCTTTTACGAATATGACAAAACGTGAAAGGTAACTTTTGTTAATGTTCAGCGTAGTTACACTCCCTTGTTCAGCGGCGTGCTGACTATGTTGTTTTAGTATAACTTGGAGGTCTTTAAAACTTCCGGAAATGCTTTCTTGGCTAACATAATTTTGCATTATTAATGCTTGGATTCTAGTGTAGGTGACTTCTTTGCTGGCTAATAAGGCTGGGTAAACTACGTCGGTAAGTTGTTTAGCTTTACTTAGCATTTGAGGGTTGTGAGTTAGTTCATAGCCACACAGCAACACGTGCACTTTGCGTAAGTCTTGGCCGGTCCATGTGTCGTTAGGGTATTCCAATATAGCGGTATTGGCTAAATAATGTTGCTCATGCTTGGCCATGTAGTTCACATAGTGTATAAACGCATTGTGGATAGCGAGTACTTTATGTAAATTCACAAATTGACTCGACGCTACCGAAATTTGTTGGCCTACTATGGCTAAGTATTTGGCAACGGCCTGCAGAAAAACTACGTAGTACCAGGAGTTTTCAACGTCTTCAAAATTACGCGCGTTAATATTATCGTTTTCGCTAATGGTATTTAAGATCACATATTGTGCTTGCTCAAAGTATGACTTTTGAAGGGTTGTTTCAAAACAATCAAGCAGCACGTTTACATAGTTACCAGTGCCGCGGTCAAGCGGATACTCGTTGGTGAATAAATTGCGTACTATGCCAGTACCTTTGCCAGGCAGTAATTTATTCATAAACGCAAGCGTAATGTTATTGGCATTTTTGGCGCGTAAAATTAAACCCAGCAGGGTGCCGTCACCTTCGTAGATGTTTCGCATCCACTGCCCTAAGCCTAAAGTTGCTTGTTTTGCACGCTCGTCGCCGGTCATCAAATAATACAGGGCTAAACCCGAACTATAACAGTGGTGTGCACCCGGACCGCCACCGCCAGCATGATCCATATACACGCCCGTTTCTTGATGCTGGGAATAGGTGCGATGCGTAGCGGTTTTGGCAGGGACGTAATGGTCTGTATGCCAAAATAAACCTTGGTTATACTCTGGTTTGTCATGCTTTGTGTGGTA
The DNA here is from genome assembly GCA_047621065.1 of Glaciecola sp. Lineage (GTDB taxonomy): Bacteria > Pseudomonadota > Gammaproteobacteria > Enterobacterales > Alteromonadaceae > Glaciecola. The sequence continues at coordinate 5,962 of JBLHMY010000113.1, forward strand.
AATATCTATATGAATAATGTGATCAAACAAATCTTCAGCTAATACTTTAAAAGTCGAGTTTTGAGTTAGTAGCCATTGTTTTACAAAGCCAAATAAAGGGTCGTATTGGTTATTGTAATGTGAAACAAAAATACCTTTGCCTTTATGTTCTGCGGCCTCATGATCGGCGTACAAATCGCCAAAGTTACGCCAGCCAAACTCATCTACCAATTCTCTTTTATGCAACCAATTAACATCGCCTTGGCCGTTAACAGCGGGCATCAGTGGGTGCTGCCCCAAGTGCTTATTTATAAATGGGTTAGCTTGACTTTGCTCTAAGTTTTCGGGGTTAAGTACATAGTTGTTATTAATGGTTAAGCCATTTATTGCGTTAGCTTTGCCCATTGAAAAGCCAAGGTTATGAGATTTTATCTCGCCAGGTTGAAGCTCTACATCGCATTCGCTGCGTTGGTCGGCAAAGTCTATAATGGTTTGGGTATTATCACTGCCTATACCCGTTGGGTATTTTTGCCAAAAGTGCTGTGGGTAAATGCTTAATTCTTTGGCGTTTAATTGAATGTTAATCAGTGGCGATGGGCGGTTTGTGTGTATTTTTTGAATACCGCCTTCAAACGCCAACTGGCCAAGTGCGCCTTTATGCTTTAAATTTACGTTGTTATTGCTCGCTACGTGGTTTTCACTGTTCCAATGCTGGCCGCCGCTGCTGTATTGCACAAGTTCGAAAGTGTCGAAACATTCAGATATTGGCTGTTTTTCGGTATTGGCTAGCAACTGCACTTCTTGTTTGGTGCTTGTATACGCTAAAGTGATTGCTAAGCGTTTTACCTTCACGCTATGCTCATTGCCTAAATCCCACTGGCCGTTATGATGCACTATGGCGTTTGAATTGTGCACACTTATATTAGTTAGTATAGCGGTATCGGCATAGTAAACGACTATATTGGCGTATACTTTTATAGCTTTCATCCTAGCTAAGTCTGGGTTTGCCGAGGAAGCCTGGGTTTGTGCAAGTGAAATTTCTGCTGTTTGTTTGACTTTACACAGCAATGGTTGCTGCATACTTGTGAAAACAACTTCGTATTGTGTGCGAACGTTGGTAGGTTTGCTAGTTATGAACACCCCTTGTGGTGAGTTGTGGTTTTCAATGTCAATATTAGCTATCACATTTACTTGCTCGGCAAGCGACGCCCTTATAAACTCATTAACATTTAATGATACATCACCATTTATGGTGTTAATTACCAATTGATTATTAGTTTGTTTAACCCAGTCAACGCGTTTTAAAGCTTCGGTGGGCTGCTTGTTTGTGAGGAAAAGACCTTCGTTTTCGTCTACACAAATGTTCAATGCGCCTTCAATATTGACCCATTTAATAGATAAGTCGGGCCATAGTTGAATAGGCTTAATATGAGCACTTATTACTGTGCCTTTTGCATTTACAAGCGTTATACATTGGTTTGTATAAAACAACCCTTTTGGCAAGGGACTGCCGACTTGAAACTTATCATGCTTGCTTGCAGCTTTTGTAAAGTGAAAAATGGGTTGCATTGTGGGCATAATAGTTATTTTCTTGCCTTATCGTTTTTTAGCACTTTGGATAAACCAGCGCTTTATCTTCACACACAACTTAATCGGCCAATAATACCACTTGTTTACATAGAGTTGCAGGCTGTGTAGTAAATACTTTTGATTGCTAAGGGATGTTTTATACCGAGCATCGCCGGCTAGAAAGTCGTAACTTGTGTAACCTAAGCCTTCAAAGTGCTGCATGGCAAGTTTGTGCATGAGTAAGCCAGGTTTGTATTTGTTGTCTTGTGTGGCGTAGTTAATGGCCGACAAGTAAAAATACACCTGCTTGTTACGCGTGAAAAAATAGAGGTAGCCTAATGTTACATCACCAGCGCAAAATTTAGCTAAATGCACCCAATCACT
>JBLHMY010000114.1:0-7882 GCA_047621065.1 Glaciecola sp.
GCTAAGGTTATACTTGTCCATTTGAACACCTTAGGTGTCATTTTCCCTTTGGCTTTTTGGTGATACATAGCGTAATCGATTAGCAGAGCTTGTGGCGTACAACTGTTATTCACTACCAAAAGTGTAAACTCTTGTATCTCCCCCATTTTTACCCGCTTATGCTGCAGTGTAAACGTAACGTCCAAAAGCGTAGCCGGCGCATAGCCAAACAAGGCGAGTACATTGTGGTGTCCGTTTTTCAGCAACGTTCTGCAGGCATGCCTAATCAACTTAGTGCGCTGTATATTTTTCTCATCCCACCATTTAGCAGCAATTTTGGCCACTGTATCGGGATGATTTTTTGCAATATCATTTAAATTATTGGCTACAGAGCGGCGTACGTATTGTGATGGGTCATCTTTGAGTGCTTCTAGCAGTGGCAGAATAAGTGACGGATCATTTGCAAAAACGTGCAGTCGTAGTCCCCATGGTAAATACGGCCTACATCCTTCTGACACAAGTCTACGAACATGCAGGTTATCGTCTTGGGCCCATTTTGTAAGCACCTTAAGTGTTGTATTGGTATGATCGCGTAAAAAAGGACGGATTGAAAACTCAGCTGAAAAACGCTGAGTACAAGCGTGCAGTAATGCAAATGCTTCATTTAGATATTGGGTGCCATGCACAAGGGACGCTTGCGTCGCATAATCGCTTATGGGCATCATCATCCAACCAGAAAGACCTTGGTCGTGGGCTTCAAATTGCATATCTTCGTTGTTACTTGCAGGTGCCAATGCTAGCGTTATTATGCGCGCTGATTGAATAAAGTCACTAGGCATGAAATGCAATAAAGCATCCTTTATTTGATTACAACGCGCTTTAAGCTCAAGAGATTCTAGCTGCAAATTTGCCGCTTTTATAAAGCCTTCGGAATCAAAGCTACTGACTGTCTGGTTGGGATTTAGTTGCTGGCTTGCCAAGGCAATATGACCCGCCATTTGAGTAATAATAACAATGTTAAAACGATGCTTAAACGCTTCAGGCATATGTCTCACTTCCTCGCTAAACCTGATGAGTTGTTAAGATAAATACACCCCAGGCAATGCATAGCCAAAAGTATTAGAGTGATTTTCTAGATGGCAATATTACGTTTGCAAATATTAAGCCTGCTACCAAAGACATAAAAATTACAAAGGTTTCTTGGCCAATATGTTCAGCCTGCACAAAATTTGTGCCTGACACATAAGAATTCAAACCAATATATGTTTTTGAACCCGGCACTAATACTATAATGCCTTGCATTAATACAATGGTCGCCGGTGCTTTGGCTACGCGGGCAAATAGATTCGCAAATAAACCCACCGCAAATGCTCCAGCAAAGGTACCTAAGCCAAATTCTAAATATTTAGAAGCCCAATACGTAGAAAAATAACCAACAAAACCACACATTACGGCAAACGGCGCATGCTTAAGTCTAATATTAAAAATAGGCACCAAAGCAGTACATAAAATTAATACGGCTACAAATAGTGACCAAGGCGGCAGCTTAATTAGTGGATTATGCTCTACTTCACTAAAAAGCGCAAAGCCTACAGAAATCCCCAGAAACGCACCAAAATATAATTTAAACAGCTGCATTAAGGCATCCATAACCCGTGCTGTGCCGCTCACCACATTTCTAGAAGACAACTCAGCAAGACCTATTGCTAAAGCTAAGCCTGGAATAAATATAATGATAGAGGATAACACCACCAATCTGATGTTAATGCCTGGCTCAAGGTAGTGCGCAATCGCGCAGGCCAATATCCCCGCTACAAGCGCTACGGCCGGTTCTAACATGTATGACACACGTTTTGAGCGCTGCGACCAAAATACAAACAAATACATTACAATACCAATAACACTCGATGCTAAGGCATCGAGTAAAGACGCTCCCATTAGCACTGCAAATGAACCTGTTGAACTACTGTAGGCACACATCATTCCCAAAGGATGGAAAAATTTAATTTTGGCTTCAATTTCAGAAAGGCGTTCATCGGCCTCAACTAAAGAGCGTTCACCTGCAATTAATGAACTTACCAGTTCGTCGGTCCGTGAAAGTGAGCCTAAGTCAAGCTCGCCCGGCTGCATGCGGGCTGAATGGTTATATTCTTCTTCATGCTTATCACTCCAAAGAACAAAGGTGAGTGATGTAGGCGTAGAAATAAAACTCGCGTGCACATTTAGGTAAGCAGCAACCTCGCCTAAGTGCGCTTCAAGCCGGAAGGATGGCGTACCATACTTATGTAACATTTTGCCAAGCTTAACAATAAAGCGGCGAACATGAACAAATTCGACTGTATCCATTCAACAATGAACCTTAAAAAATAGCGAGAATTACCGGTATTGAGTACCATATTTGAGAAATATCAGCGCTAGAGCGCCAGACTAAAGCATTCCAAAAGACTCAGCGTTAAGCGCTTTTTAAAATTGCTAGGGATTAGCCTAAATGCCTTAGTAGTATTTATGCGCGTAGCGTAATTTAGTATAGTATTTGGGTCAAGGTATTAGCGTTTATTTAGAGCAATTAGCTAGTTTACGTTAACCACTTAAAGTAGTGCTCACGAATAAATGATGCAGAGTTTGCTCAGCTAAACATAGTATCTTCAGCAACAATAAAGCAGGTCGCACATTTTCTAATGTTGGCAGCCTAATCTACTAGATTGATGCAGGCATAATCAGAAACAGTAGAGTCTGCCCCTATCCACACGTGAAACTCGCCTTTTTCAATAATAAGGGTGTTTTTGGGGCCATAAAAACATAACAAATTGGCGTTCACTTCAAAACTAACCTCTACACTTTGATGGGCCTTGATCAACACGCGTTTAAAACCTTTCAATTCTTTGACAGGCCGAGTAGTGCTAGCTACTTTATCGCGAATATACAATTGTACAATTTCTTCGCTACTACGGTCACTATTGTTACTAATCGTAACGGACGCAATAATCGCTTCATTTGCTGTCATTTCATGCTGACTTAAGGTCACATTACTGTATTTAAAGTGTGAATAGTTCAAACCAAAACCAAACGGGAACAAGGGTGTAAAATGTGTGTCTAGGTGCGCTGACACCATCCCTAATGAGGTTTGCTGAGCCCTTACTGGTATGTTGTCTTGATGCACATATTGTTCTTCGGTTGCAGGGCGTTCACCGTGTTTTTGTGCATAATAAATGGGGATCTGCCCTACCACGCGCGGAAATGTTACAGGTAATTTGCCGGTAGGACTTGCGTTTCCAAACAACAAGTCACTTATAGCTTCACCACCCATGGATCCGGGATGCCATGCATACAGGATTGCATCTACCTTATCGACAATAGTCGACAGCGTAAGTGGTCGACCCGCCATCACCACTAGAACAATAGGTGTATCTGTTGCCGAGATTTGCTCAATAAGCGCCTCTTGAGCACCCGGAAGATCTATGTTCGACCGACAATGCGCCTCACCTGACAGTATCGACTCTTCACCCATAACCATTATTGCAATATCAGACTTTGCCGCAGCGTTAATGGCTTCGTTAAAACCCGACTTATTTGCGTCACGGCTAGTGGCTAACCCCTTGGCAAAATGTACTTTTACGCCACCCTTTATAGCACTATTTCCCGGCCTATCTGTAGAATTAGTCTGAGCGTAATTAGAGGTAGCGGCGACTTCAGCCGAAATAGCCGTTAAGCAATCAATGCTATGCTTGTCGTGGCCATCGAATATCCATGTGCCTAACTGTTCATAACCATCGTTTGCAAGCGGACCAATTACCGCAACATTACTTAGCTGGTGTTTATTAAGAGGAAGAATTGCTTGGCGGTTTTTAAGTAATACACAACTTTTAATGGCAGCTTCTTTTGCAGCAGCTAAATGCTCTGGGTTAGCTAAAGCGGGGAAATTATGAGCCTGTGTATAGGCGTTTTCGAAAAGGCCTAAAGAAAATTTGGTTTGCAAAATGCGCAGCACCATTGCATCTACTTGCTGTTCATTAATGCTTTTTTGTTGTATCAATTTTGGCAGGTAATTAGCGTAACACCTGCTCACCATTTCCATGTCAACACCCGCGTCTGCCGATAGCTGTGCACACTGTTCATCATTTTCAGCTAAGCCATGGGCTTGAAGCCCTTGGATAGAGTTCCAATCGCTTACTACAAACCCTTTATACTGCCATTCGTCTCGTAAAACGTCTTGTAAAAGCCATTGATTGCCACTTGCCGGCACGCCATTTAAGTCACTAAAAGAAGTCATAAATGTGGCTACGCCTATTTCGGCTAAAGCTTTAAATGGTGGAAACACCGTATTTCTTAGCTCATTTTCGCTAATGTTTGCAAAGCAGTAATCGCGCCCACCCTCACTGTAACCATAGCCTGCAAAGTGTTTCGCACACGCTGCAATTGCAGTTTTATGGCGTAAATCAGTAGACTGAAATCCCATTACCATGGCTTCGCCTAAACGCGAACAAAGAAAAGGGTCTTCTCCTAAGCTTTCCGCTATTCTGCCCCATCTCGGATCGCGTGTAATATCAATCATGGGCGCAAATGTCCAATTAACGCCTTGGCTCGAGGCTTCAATAGCGCCAATTCTAGCGGCTTTTGTAACGATTTTTTCGCACCAAGTGGCCGCCTGTCCTAAAGGAATAGGAAAGGTTGTTGTGAATCCGTGTATAACGTCTCGCCCAATTAACAAAGGAATACCCAGTCGAGATTCTTCTATTGCGATTCTTTGAAGTTCGTTAACCGTCGCAGGGTCCACTTCATTAATAATAGAACTTACACGACCTTCTTGAATGGCGTTTACTAGATGCGGACTAATTGTGCCCCCTTCACCCGATACTTGATTTAACTGCCCAAGTTTTTCGTCCAGCGCCATTCTGCCCAGTAATTCAGATGCAAACGCTACTGCAGCTTCTTGAGAATTATTATTTTTTGAATTAGATAGACCAATACTCATGAAATACATCCGAGGTAAAGCAGCTTATTTGTTTAATTATCGAATTAATGCAGACCGCAGGGCAATTAAAACACGCCCAAACGGACTATCAAGAAGGTTATAAGGACAAATAAGATGTTTGTGAACCGTGGGCGTAAACCCAGTAAAATCATATCGAGTTGCATAAATAAAGCAATGTAGCTTAGTTTTTGCAAGACGCAAACAAGCGCCCTGCTGTTATGAACGCTCGCTTACTCCACATAAAACGGAAAGTTAGCATGTCCTGCATGACCTTGGCCGTCATATACATATGCGAATAGCCGGTAAGCTCCCGGAACATGAGGTGCTGTTATAATCGCTTGAGAACCTTCTTTGCTGCTAATTAAGCCCTCAATCACCGACGGCACATATTCAGCATCGCCACCTACGTTGTTAGAGGTAGACTCTTTACGTACTTCCCACATTATTGTTACGTCATCGTTGTCTGGTTCAACTACTTTAAACGCTGCTGTGTATTGTTCTCCTGACGATAAATACACATTGTCAAAAGCACTTTTACCATCAATCAAAATAGGACTTACCCTGGGAGCTCTATTTTCTGGCCAATTGCCGTTCCAAATATTATACATAATATCGACAGGCTCTGTTTCTTCGCCACTGTCTAAAAACATACCGTACCATGTAGGAGTTTTTTCTTGCTTTTGCCCCCATAAAAATACGTAATTACCAATAGCTTGGTCCGCATATGGCTGCAATACTTGTGCATAGCTTTTAGAATAGTTATTGGCTTTTTCAGTACTTGTATTTTCTACTGGTGCGCCCCACTTTGTAGTAAACACTTCCCAGTGGCCTACTGCCCCCCACTCAGTTACGAAATATGGCTTTGTATAACCATACTCTTTAACGTATTTGGGCAAATTAATAATATCGGCATACATCTGAAAGCTGACAAAATCGAGTGCAGCAGCACGCTGTGCAATATCACCAAGCGCTCGCTTATCAAACCCAGCCAATGCTGTTGTAGTTGGGTGATTGGGGTCTACTTCTTTGATCATTTCAGCGACCTGATTAATCGCATCAAATACTTTTGGATTGCTATAATTAATATTTACTTCGTTACCAATAATCCAGGTCAACAAGGCTGGGTGATCCTTATACTTCATCACCCGCTCACGTGATTCTTCAAATTGCTTAGCAACCGCCTCGCTATCGTTATAATCAAAGCCATGGCGCTCGCGTGCAAACTCTAAACCTAGTGACACTGTCATTCCCAAAGCATGCGCGCGGTCCAATAACGCTAATGCCGGCATAGCGTTACTATCAACCGACCACGTCCGGATAGAGTTAGCGCCATATTTTGCAGCACGTTCAAAATTAGTATCAACCGTACCCACACCTTTCACTATGTATGGTTCACCGCCCCGTAGTAAGGTATATTTACCATTGTTTTCAACAATTTCGACTTTTATTGCTTGCGCAAATACTGGTTGCATATTAGACATCACTAGTAACGAGCACAACAAAACACTTACATTTGTGAAAAACGAAAATAGATGTTTTTGATGATACTTCATAAAACAATAACTCCCCAAGATTTTGCTAGAATAAGCCACTCACTCATACACAAAACCAACCACGTCGGGGATTATAGGCAGCATTATATAAAATGAATACCTGAGGCGCATGCCAAACAGGGTCTGGTGGTGATATTTAAACGTAATCTTGAATTCTCAAAATTAGTGTATGCATTGTCTTGGGATAAAACGCCCTGCATACCGAATCACACAGTTGTAATTTTTTTGTTAAATTATTATCTCTTTTGTGCTGTACAATACTCAACGACAAAGCGCTCAAGTGGACCAAAATTGCGGTAAAGTGGAATGAATAAGTCCAAATTGATGGCCGTAAATACGTCATTTCCACATATTTATGTACTTATTTAGTAAGAATTGATGGGAATACTAGTAGCGCTTAAAGAGTATGTGTACAATATTATGTTAATCATGAGGTTAACGATGTCAGACAATATCTTGTTTAATGTACAAAATACTATTGAAGAAAACCCGCGCTACCGTTTTTGGTTTTGGCAAATCGGATTTTGGTTTTTTATGTCTGTAGTAGGATTTTTCACTCTTATATTGTGGTACGCTCAAGCCAACATAGGGACAATTGGTCATGTAGTTATACAGGCAGCTATGGGCCTGACATGCTCAATATTTTTACATCAAGCCTTCACTTATATGAGTAAGTATTCACTACTATTAAGAGTTTTAATTGGCTTAATGTTAGTGCTAGGCACTGCATTTTTGTGGACTATGCTGCATATGCAGGTATTTGTGCTACTTACGGGCTTTGATGACGTGTGGGAAGAGTTTGGAGGCTGGTATTTCAGTGGTATATTCGTATTTTTATGCTGGACCGGCTTATTTCACGGCGTCCGTTATTACGAATTACATCAGTACGAGCACCGTATTATGCTTCGAGCTGAAGCCAATACCCGCGAAGAGCACTTAAAGCGTGTTCGCGCTCAAAGTGAAGCGCGCGACGCTAAGTTGAAAATGCTCAGATATCAATTAAATCCGCATTTCCTTTGCAACACCTTAAATGCTATCAACTCTCTTATTGAAATTGGCGAGTCGGGTAAAGCCCAAACTATGACCGTACAATTGAGCGAATTCTTACGCTATTCTCTTGACACCGATCCCGATACCAAAATCCCATTGATTGAAGAGATAAATGCGCTTAATTTGTATCTAAAAATAGAAAAGACACGCTTTGCGGAACGCTTACATATCAATATTGATATACCAAACGATGCTCAGTCCGCCTTAGTTCCAAGCTTGCTGCTACAGCCCATTATTGAAAATTCAATGAAGCACGCTATTGCCAAAAATGAGCTTGGCGGCACCATTTCGATTATCGCAGCGGTTGTTCACCATGAGCTAGTACTAA
>JBLHMY010000115.1:0-7836 GCA_047621065.1 Glaciecola sp.
CGACGGCAAATGAACTGGGTTACAAGCCCAATGCTATTGCGAGAATGCTGATTACCAAACGGTCAGGGATGGTCGCGGTTATTTCATCTTCCAGGGTTAACCTTGTTTATCCTGAAGTATTGTCCTTGCTGAACGAACGTTTATCAGAAAAAAACGAACGAGTGTTATTGTTTAATTTAGACGATGCTGCAGGTTTAGACGATATTTTAGAACACATATGGACCTTTCAAGTAGATGGCGTAATAGCCCTTGCTGCTCATTTTGATAATAAAAGTATCAATAAATTTAAACAGCATCAAATCCCAGTTGTACTTTACAACCGGAGAGTGGCTGGGCATTCAGCAAGTTCTGTTTGTTGCAATCATGAGCAAGGCATTTTTGAGCTAATCGATATTTTACATAACTTTGGACACAAAAATTATTTAGTCCTTGCTGGGCCAGAAGAATCTGATGTAGCCCAAGAACGCCGTGAATTAGCAGTTAAAGGAATCACCGATAAGGGTATCAAAGATGTGCCAATAGAATATGGCGATTTTAGTTATCAGTCTGGACGTCAGGCTTTTGCAAATTATTTGGCTACACATTCCCCCCCCACTGCTGTTGTGTGCAGCAATGACACAATGGCAATCGGGGTGATAGATGAAGCCAGAGAAAATTGTGGTCTACGAGTTCCAGAAGATTTATCTGTAGTGGGTTTTGACGGTGTGAACGCAGTATTTTGGCATAGTTACCAACTCACTACGGTTAAGCAACCTATAGAACAAATGACCAAAGCCGCCGTTGATATTTTGGTTGAGCAAATAGCGGCGCCTGACAATCCAGCACAACTTCGCGTATGGTCTGGCGCTTTAATTCAAGGAAAGACGGTAGGACCTGCAAGGGATGAACAATAAACCACTGCTAGTCTGCATACCTGGTACTTTATGTACCAGTGACGTTTTTATGCCTATGTTGGTAGATTTTCCGTTTGAAGCAAAAATCGTCGAGTTTAATCAACACGATAACTTATCAGATATGGCAGCTGAAGTTATGCGTATTGCGGGTGATAGTCCTTTTATCCCAGTTGGGTTTTCCATGGGCGGGATGGTGGCGTTTGAATTGATTCGTATGAATGTTCCACAACTTGCAGGAATGGTCTTGCTTAATAGTAATTGCCATGCGGATATACCTGAGCGCAAAGCGGGTCGCGATAGCCATCTAAAAATGGCTAAAACGCAAGGTATTGAAACCCTTATCAGGCAAGAATATTTACCTGTATACTTTTGTGACCCGTTTTGTGATGAAGGCGAAATCGTCACGGAAATGGCTAAGCAGCTAGGGGTAACTACTTTTGAGGCACAGTTGAAAGTATTGGCTGAGCGTCCTGATTCTCTCAATATATTAACCAGTTTTGATAAACCATTATTAATAGTAGGGGCACAAAACGATCGACCTTGTCCACCTGCACACCAGCAAATAATGGCTAAAGCGGCAACGCAATCTGAACTACATTTATTATCAGATTGTGGTCATTTTGCGCCCTTAAAAGCGCCAACAATCATTGCAAATCTAATTAAACAGTGGGTAAAAAAATACTATGCGTGAATTTAAACAGGCGCTGACTAATAAGCAGCCACTATTAGGAACATTTGTCAAAACACCCCACTTTCATAATACTGAAGTACTATCAAAAGTTGGTTTTGCGACATTATGCCTTGATGCAGAACACGCCCCTTTCGATAGGCGTGATTTAGATACCTGCATTTTGGCAGCAAAGGCCAATCAGCAGCACGTTTTAGTGCGTATCCCAAACGACCATCACGATACTATTTTAAATACCTTAGATTTAGGCGCCGATGGTATTGTTATACCCCATGTTAAAAGTGCCCAACAATTAGAAAACATTATTAAGCAATGTTATTACGGTCATAATGGTCGAGGTTACGCAGGCTCTACGCGGATGGCGGGTTATACTACAAACAACATGCACCAAAACCTTGCGCATAATGCGAATAATACGGTGGTAATCGCACAAATTGAAGATATTGATGCGCTTGATCAACTCGACGCTATTTGCCAAGTAAAAGGCGTAGATTGTTTGTTTATTGGCAGAATGGATTTAACTGTTGCGCTAGGAGAGACTGATCCTAACGCGCCAAAAGTACTCGAGACTGTGGCAAAAATTGTTCAAGTCGCTAACAAATATGAACTTGCAACAGGTATGTTTATTGCCAATATAGATGAGTTGGATCATTGGCTTAAGCAGCGTGTCTCACTATTTCTGCTGGGTTCAGATCATAGTTTCATGCTAGCGGGTGCTAGACAACTACAAGCGACGTTCGAGCAAGCAAAGCAAGCGCAATAATAAGGTAGTAAATCCAAATATACCGGCAACAACCCAGCGTCATTTGAATGTTAAAAAGATATCACTTCAGCATCAATATTTTCACGGTGCTATGTGCCACCCTAGTTCAACCGTACCTTTATAGTTACATCATAAAAATCGTCACGGGATAAAACGTAAACAACTTAACTTTTGCGCCTGAGCGCGTATAAGAGAATTGATTAACGAGGGTAGACAAGCCTTTGAAGCTCACTTTACACATTTTGACTTCGAAGTCTAAGATACACGTAAAAGAGTTGACATAAGGCTTAATCAGGTCAGTGAGTTGCACTTGACGTACTTATTTGTATTCAAGAACTTAAATCTTACGTATCTATTTATCCAAAGCAGTTGATTAACTATCTAATAACAAATATTCAATTTATACTTGACATGTTTTGACTTCGAAGTCTATGATAATACCAGTGCAATTAATATACAACCTAGCAACGTGATTTATCACTAGTACTTTTTGCTAACTGCGGTGCACGTTTTGCAATCTCATTATGCTTACATTTAATAATAAAAAAGGAAAACAGATGATGGTAACCTCAACTAACAAAAAGTCTCGAGTTTGTGCTGCTGTGCTAGCAGCCTTACTTGCCCAGCATGCAGTGGCTCAGGAGTCAGACGAGCAATCCGCTGAAACCACCAAAAAAACTGGACTTGAGGTGATCGAAGTCACCGCACAAAAGCGAGTTCAAAGTCTACAGGAGGTTGGCATTTCAGTAACCGCATTAAATGCTGATGCAATACAGCGCTATGGCATTGATGACATCAGCCGTATAGAATTAATTACACCAGGAGTTGCATTCGGATTCATCGGTTCAGATGCGAAAATTGCGATCCGCGGTGCTAACTCTAACAATACCTTTGCCGATAACGCATCTATCGCCGGCTTTTTCGCGGACGGTGTTTACCGACCTAGAGCGTCACAGCAGTCACAAGCATATTTTGACGTTGCTCGTATAGAAGTATTGAAAGGTCCTCAGGGCACACTTTATGGACGGAATACCTTTGCTGGCGCAGTTAATTTAAGCACTAATAAAGCAACCCTTGGCGATTTTGATATGGGTGTCAAACTTGGGTTCGAACGATTCAATCGTCGCAGCACTGAAACCTTCATCAATCAGCCAATTACTGATGATTTAGCGGTCAGGGTGGCGGTTCAAACTGTTCGCAGTGATGGCTATATCAAAAATACTGGGCCAGCAGGTGATCTTGGTCAAGACGATAGTTTTAACTACCGCCTCAGCTCATATTGGCAACCAAGTGCGACCTTCGATGCAACCGTGAGATTCACTTCTATCAAGCAAAAAGGCACAACGCCTGGGATTTTCTCAGCAGAGGGTTTAGCGGCGCCGGTTAATCAAGATGGGGTCACTGATGTCCGTGGCCAACTTTTAGATTTTGGCAACCCTGCACCTGGCTCAGCTGGCACGAATTCAAGCTTTGATAGACCTAACGAGGTCAGTTATGACGTAGAGAATAAACGTGATAACCAAGAAGATAATGTCACCGTAGAACTTAACTGGGATCTTGACAGCATTACCGTCAAATCGGTTTCTTCTTACACCGACTTTAGTAGTGCCCTAGATTTTGATGGTGACTTCAGTCCTACTCCCGGATATGCTTATTATTGGGACGAAGAGGTTGAGTCAGTCACGCAAGAACTGCAGATTTCTTCTAACAATGACAGTAACCTATTTTGGACCGCTGGCGCTTACTATTCTAAAGACCAAATCGGTTTTGGTTTTTCTCAATTTAGAACACAAACCAACGCGCCATTCGGAACCGTCACCGATTCTCAAGGTAGAGACTTCACTTTGTTTGATGGTACCGAGTCAATCGACCCATTCGGAGCTGGCAGCTTTAGTGACTACACCGACTTTCAAGAAATCGACGTAACCACTTTAGGCTTATTCTTCCAAGGGGAATACAACGTATCTGATGCCTTAACCTTAATTGCGGGGATCAGGTATAACGAAGAAGAAAAAGACACCACCACTTCTTTTGCTACATCAAGAGCTAGTGATGGAAGCTTTTTACCTGGTATCTCTGAATTTGGTCTTAATGGACGTCCAATCGATTTATATAACTATACGGTCGCTGAAGGCAGAGCAGGTTCAGAAACGTTTGATATTGTCACTTGGAAAATTGGCTTTAATTACGACCTAAACGATAACTCCATGCTATATGGCTCTGGTTCTACAGGGTTTTTATCTGGAGGTCTCAACAGCAACGGGAGCTCATTTGACCAGCAAGAGTCCGAAGCATGGGAAGTGGGCATGAAAAATAGGTTTTTAGACAACTCATTGCAACTGAACTTTGCATTTTATATGAATGAGTTTTCTGACCTCGTTACCCAGCGCTTAACATTCCCTGAAGGTAATGGATCTACCGCAGTAACGGTAAGTGAAAATGCAGGCTCCTCAGACATCTTAGGGTTTGAAGCCGAAGTTAACTGGCTACCAACACAGAATTGGTTTATTAATGCTGGCCTGTCTTTGATGGATGCACAATACGATACTTTTGGTGTGACTAATCCTTTCCAATTAAATGGTGGTTTACTCAAGGGTGATGTCAATAACGGGTTACTTGTGCTAGATGGCGCTACTCCGCCTTGGTCGCCTGATATGACCCTTAGTTTGGGTGCTGGACATGAGTTTGACCTTGGCGATAAGGGCACCATAACGCCTTACCTACAGTTTTACTATTCGGCAGAATACAATACTGATGATGTGTCAATATACGCAAGTCAATTACAAGATTCCTATACAAAGACGGATCTACGTGTAACTTGGCTTTCACTTGATGAAACACTGTCAGTGGAGCTGTTTGCTGAAAACATTGAGGACGAAGAGGTCTTGGCTAGAACGAATGTTGGCGGTAACAATTTGGTACAGGGCAGTTATCTACATCCGAGAAACTATGGCGTGAAGTTAAGATATCACTATTAGTCAGTAATATTGCAATAACAAAGTGAAAAAGCCCCGAAAGTCTGTTTAGCTTTCGGGGCTTTTTTTAAGCCCAATGAGGAAAAAGGGACACGTTAATTATTTTATAAACATCGAGGTCAAACTCACAATTTGTGTGTTTTTTAAAAACGCTGCCTCGCTTTGTTAAACTCCCGCATTCTAGCAAATACGTCTACACCTAATTGATCGTATACCGATAACAAATCAACTAACACCCAATTTTCACGGATGAGATTACCTTCAACACGCCAAAAATCGAGACTGCGCATCGTTATTTTTTGATCACCAGGAGCAATGCCAAGCCAGCCTGAACCGCTTACCGTCATATACATCCCAGGCCATGCTGTGAAAGCTACATAGTTATTATCGGCAAACAAATGACCTTTACTAGGATCGCCAACACGATCTGGCAGGCCATTCAAAAAAGGGATTTGATGCCAATCTCGAAAGCCGCTAAGTGAGCGACCTGTACCGATACCCGAGGGCCCATACCAAGAACATTTTGGATGCCAGTATTTATCGAGCTGCATCGCTTCTACACCCCCCTCGGCATACCTACCTAGTCCACTGCACATATCATTGACAATATTTTTAGCTTGATGGGTTTGTGCGCTATTGTAAATTGGACGCTCAATCCCGTCTGAGGTTGCCGGAGCCGGCACTTGCCACTCTCTGCCAAGGCTAGGTGCTAAAGGCCATGCATTTGCTTGCAGCATAAGCTCAGGAATGTCCCAAATAGCTTGATATTGGGTTACTTTGCCATTTTCAAATTGGTAAAATTCATGAAACCGTAAAGATGCTATATGACCTGTTGCTGGAATATCTAACCAAGGTTTTTCAAATGTACCGCAGTAGTAACCACAGCACCCAACCCAAATGTTACCATTATCGGTGATCCCCGATATAATAATGGTATCGCGTCGTTCTATATTTGGCATTGAATGATACAATGGCATTATGGCGTCCGTGAACAACCCCTTTGCACCATCTAAATCTTCAAATGGAAAGCACAACTGCACTTTAGCCGTTGTCGCAAACAAATCTAAAAGGCACTTTTCAACCTTATCCGGCTCAAAATCATACTGAATTTGGCTCAATTTTTTGATTTTTTCTTTACATTCGTCAAGTTTTTTTTGTATTAGCTCATTGGACATAAACGCATATTCCTGTTAAGACACATATCAAGATTAAAGATTTCATATTTCTGGATTTAAAATACTACTGGTTCTGGCCAGTACATCAATTCCTTGTTGTTTTAACCAATAAGGAATATCCATAAGTACCCAATTTTCTAGTAATTTGGCACCTTCTCGGTAATATACGTCTACAATTCTCATATCGGCGCGCTTGTCACCGCTGGGCATACCCAAAAAACCACCGTTAGATTTGTTAGAAAGATTTGGCCAACCAAAAAAGCAAGCAAATTGACCTTCCGCAAAGCGACACACATGGCCATTAAATACCTTATCGGTAAGCCCTTCTCTGAATGGATACATATGCTGCTCTTGATAGCGCCCAATAGTATACGTAGAACCAATGCCTGCCGGACCGTACCATCCCATATTTTCATGCCAATTTTTTTGCATTACCTCTGGGCCAGCGCGATCGTTACCGCTTACGTTAAGCTTACTCAAATCTTCAATCATCGTATTCAGTACGGCGAGTGTTTGCTGAGCCTCTTCAGGTGAATGCTCACCAAACAATAAACCGTTATGATGTCGTGGGCCAGGGTGCAATATTGATGAACCTGTTTGTGGTGGTAATGGATGAATGCCTACTTGTTGCATTAGTCCTATGATATCTAGCCACAATCCTGTTTTGGTTATTTTACCATTCTCGACACAGTTAAATTCAGCATATTTTAACATCACAACCTTGCGCGATGCCTTAATACCCAACCAATCATCATCGAATAAAGCCATGAAATGCCCCATGCTCATAACCCAATTCTCGCCGCTGACCTCATTAGTACCGGCCATAAACACGTCTTGTCTGCGCTGAATATTAGCAAATGAATTGTACAGGGGCTGCCAAACTTGCTTAGCAACGTCTCCTAAATTATCAATTTTATTAAATGGGTAAACACCATAAAACTCATAATCATCGGCTACATGTTTTTCTAGCACCGAAACTACTTGCTCGGCATTTGCACTTTCCATATCGGCAAAATAATTTAATACATACTGCTTTTCGTGTTGATAACTCGACATTGTAGTGACCCGTTGGTTAATTACCGTAATGAACAAAAAGTTTATTTACTAATGACTTCGAAGTCAATTAATAATATGATACGAATGAAATGTAAATAAGAACTTAAAAAAATACACATAGAGGCCTTAATATGACTGAATTCGGCGTCCTTAACTGGAGTATACTCATTGTATATGTTGTTGCTAATATACTGTTGGGTTTAGTAATTGGGAAAAAGATAAAAACTGATCAAGACTTTTATATAGGACAAAAAAATACACCGTGGTGGGCAATCGGTATTTCGGT
>JBLHMY010000116.1:0-7825 GCA_047621065.1 Glaciecola sp.
CCCGGTGCACAACTAGAACTAATTGTTAGTCGAAATGACGAGCTTATAACAATGATGGTGACCGTGGGCGAGTTAAACCCAGAAATGGTTTTTAACAGCTAAGCTAATACCCTTCTAGATAAAGATTAGCGACTTGCATACCTAACAATAACTACAAGTTTTTGGTGCCTATACGCTCTATATGGGCGCCTAAGCCACCTAACTTGGCTTCAATGGCCTCGTAACCGCGGTCAAGATGATAAATTCTATCCACTATAGTTTCGCCTTCTGCAACTAAACCCGCAATCACTAAACTGGCTGAAGCGCGCAGATCAGTTGCCATTACTTGGGCCCCTTTAAGTTTAGATGAGCCTTGGGTGACAGCGTTGTTGCCTTCTAACTCAATTTTAGCGCCCATTCTATGCAATTCAGGTACATGCATAAATCTGTTCTCAAATATCGTTTCCGTAATAACGCCGTTGCCTTGTGCAACTGCATTTAAAGTCACAAACTGCGCCTGCATGTCAGTAGGGAAACCTGGATGAGGCATTGTTTTTAAGCTTACCGCTTTAGGCGCTTTACCTTGCATATCGAGAGTAATCCAATCATCGCCTGTTTCAATCACCGCGCCTGCTTGCTCAAGTTTACTTAAAACAGCATCAAGGGTACTTGGTGCTGCCTTTTCGCATCTAATAGATCCTCTTGAGACTGCTGCTGCAACCAAAAAGGTGCCTGTTTCAATGCGATCTGGCAAGATATCATAGCTACAACCATGGAGTGTTTCTACGCCTTCAATGGTGATTTTGTCGGTACCTGCACCACTAACGTTGCCGCCCATCGCATTAATACAATTGGCCAGATCTACAATTTCGGGTTCGCGCGCAGCGTTTTCTAAAATAGTTTGACCTTCCGCTAGAGAAGCCGCCATCATTAAGTTTTCTGTAGCGCCAACACTTACCATATCCATAAATATACGGGCGCCTTGCAGCTTGCCATTTACTGAAGCTCTTACATAGCCTTCTTCAACATCTACTTTTGCACCCATTTTTTCAAGGCCATTAAGATGAAGATTGACCGGGCGGGCGCCAATTGCGCAGCCACCTGGTAATGATACATTCGCACGGCCATACTTAGCCAATAAAGGGCCTAAAACCAAAATTGAAGCTCGCATGGTGCGCACTAACTCATACGAGGCCGTTACACTATCCAGTTCACTTGCGTCAATTTCAACCGAGTTGGCGGTAAGCTGATTTACTTTAGCGCCAAAATCACGTAACAATAAAATAGTCGTGGTAATATCACGTAAATTAGGGACGTTTGTAAACGTACACGCGCTACTTGTCAAAAGACTAGAAATGAGGACAGGAAGCGCTGCATTTTTTGCCCCAGATATAGTCACAGTGCCATGCAAAGGTGGGCTTTTCTTAATTCTCAGTTTGTCCAAGGGGGAATCCTAATTAAATAATTTTTCGCGCTGCCATTGAGCTCTATCGAACGTTTTTATCGAAACTGCATGCATAGTGCCATTCGCAATTAATTCAGACAAAGGCGCGTATACATATTGTTGTCTTTTAACACGACTCATTTCCTCAAAGCAATCGTCAATAGCAATGATTTGAAAATGAGTACCTTCACTTTTTACTTTAACATCATGTAAACTCAATGTGGTACTTAGCATCTCAGCAATTTCTTCGTTAGTCATAACCTTCCTAAAAGAGTGTTAAACGCAATAATACGCGGGTACTTTTATGCATAGTATTTTACTGCGTTAAAATGTTTTTAGCGCTACTTAAATCTGCAAGGTTGAGGAGTTTATCAGGAACGCTTTCAAAGCTCACCTTTACTTTATTCGTTTTTGCATCTTTAACCAAATTGATTAACCAAGCAAGGCCCGCTGTGTCGGTACGCTCTACGTTCGCCAAATCGACTTTCAGGTGACCTGCGTTAATAAGGGCTTGTTTATCGCTCTCATTTAGCCCTAACCAATAATCGTGGGTTAATGTGGCTTGGTCTAACTCGCCGCTTATTAATAAACAAACGCTTGAATTGCTGCTAGAGGGCAAAGTTAAACTTAGTTTCACTCGGTTTTCTCGGTTGAAGGTGTACTTTCGGGTTCTGTAGGCTTATTGTTATTTAATATAATAGGTTGCCTAATACTTTCTCGCATTAATTCAATCACTCTGTTTATACCATCTTTACGTAAAATACTTTCAAATTCTGTTTGTTTGCTCGATAACAAACTAATGCCCTCGGCAATCATGTCGTATGCCTGCCAATTTCCGCTTCTTGGATCTTTTCGTACCTTAAAAGCTACTTTGATGTCAGGACGGTTATCGTCTTTAATGACGGCGCGAACAGTAACATCGCCGCGGTCGCTGAAATCTCTGGCGGGGTCAAACTCTACAGCTTGATTATCATAGTAACCCATTGCCACCGCATAGGTGGTAATAAGGTACTGCCGAAAAACAGAAACAAACTCAAACAATTCTTTCTTTTCTACCTGACCCGCATGTCTACCAAGGACTTTAAAGGCTGAAAAGCGATGGTCAATGTAAGGCATCAACTCTTCTTCCATTATGGTGCGTAAATTTTCAGGATCTTGCTGTATTTGTGCTTGCTCATTCTTCATTCGCGCAAAGGTTTTTGAAGCCGCTGTCTCAACCATTATATAAGGGTCGTCTTGCGGCAACATCGTTGTTTCTAAAGTAGCGGTTGATGCCAAGGCTTTTGTTGCTTCGTTTGCAGGAGCAATGGCAAATGCGGTACCTGCAAATACTAACATCGCAAGTGTTGATACCAGGCTAAGCGACCTTAGTAATGTTTTAGCATATAAAAATATTTTCAACTATTCGCTTCCTTGTTTAAATAAAAACTGGCCAATTAAATCTTCAAGCACGAGTGCTGATTTAGTATCAAAAATTTCTTCGCCTTCTGTTAAGTATGGACAATTAGATAAGGCACTAGTTTCACAGACTTTGTCTTCAGATATTCTCACAAGATCCTCTGGAAAGATAAAGCCAGGTGATAGACCAATAAATTGCTCGCCTAATAGCCCCGATGTTAATATTGACAAACTGCTGGTATCGGGAAAAGTATTCTTATATACCGACGATATTTTCAGCTCTACAATAGGCATTAAATCGTCTTTATGCAGGTAAATACGTTCAACTCGCCCTACAACTACTCCGCCAACTTTAATTGAAGATCGTGCTTTTAAACCACCAATATTGTCGAATCGAGCGTTTAGAGTAAAGGTGTCACTATTACCAGACATTCCCTGATTGACGACCCTCAGCGCTAATAACAAAGTTGCTGCAATTGCTAGTGCAACAAATATACCTACTAATATTTCTGTTTTTCTTGTGGTCATTGATAATCCTAACTAATACCAAACATTAAAGCGGTTAATATAAAATCTAATCCGAGTATTGCCAGCGATGAATACACCACTGTCTGTGTTGTTGCTAGACTGATGCCTTCCGCCGTGGGAATGCAAGAGTAGCCCTTGTAAAGCGCAATCCATACAATAACAAAAGCAAATACGATACTTTTGATTATGCCGTTTACTACATCTTTTTCCCATTCCACTGTAGATTGCATTATTGACCAATAGCTACCTGAATCTACACCAAGCCAATCGACTCCCACTAAATGCCCACCTAAAATACCAATGGCCGAAAAAATAATGGTTAGCATAGGCAGACTGACTACACCTGCCCAGAAACGCGGAGAAACAATGCGGCGTAAAGGGTCAACTGCCATCATTTCTAAACTACTCAACTGCTCTGTTGTTTTCATTAAGCCAATTTCAGCGGTAAGGGCAGAACCCGCCCTACCAGCGAATAACAATGCGGTTACTACTGGTCCAAGTTCACGTAAAATAGACAACGCTACCATGGGTCCTAAACTGCCCTCGGCGCCATAATTCACAAGTATAGTATAGCCTTGAAGTGCCATTACCATACCAATAAAAAGGCCCGATACCATTACAATAAGTAAAGACTGCACACCAACGACATATATTTGTGCAATGGTTAATCGTACGTTTTTCCATTGCGGAAAAGCAAACAAAGCACCATAAAGCATTATAGAAGCTTGGCCAACACCATTTACACGCTCGAGTGTCGCTTTACCCAGACCTAAAAAATAATTCACTAAAAAATTCACACTGAACCTCCAAGCAAATCAGTTTCAATAGAATCCGCAGGAAAGTGAAATGGCACTGGTCCATCGGCATTGCCCTGCAAGAACTGCTGTACTAAAGGTGAATCAGAACTCTTAATTTGCTGCGGCGTACCTGAACCTATAATGGTTTTGTTAGCCATAATGTAAACATAGTCGGCTATTTCTAGCACTTCAGTTACATCATGAGTAACCACAATAGAGGTAAGGTCTAAGGCTTTATTTAAAGCTTTTATTAACTTAACTAATACGCCCATCGATATTGGGTCTTGTCCAGCAAAAGGTTCGTCGTACATAATTAGTTCTGGGTCAAGAGCGATAGCCCTTGCTAAGGCTGCTCGCCTTGCCATACCACCCGATAATTCGTTGGGCATTAGCGGCGCTGCGCCGCGCAAGCCTACCGCTTCTAACTTCAACTTAACCAAGGTACTAATAATAGCTTCATCAAGCTTGGTGTGCTCACGCAAAGGATAAGCGACGTTGTCGAACACCGACATATTCGTGAACAGTGCACCACTTTGAAACAGCATGCTCATTTTCCGGCGCATTTCGTAAAGGCGATTGCGCGATACTTTATGCACATCGTCACCTTGAAAAATCACGTGGCCTTGGCTTGGCGTTAACTGTCCACCAATAATCTTAAGTAAGGTTGTTTTACCAATTCCACTAGGACCCATAATGGCCGTTATTGCGCCGCGCTTGACCGACAAAGATATATCTTTGTAAATTTCGCGTTCACCTCGGTAAAATTGCATATCGGTGATTGAAACTATATTTTCAGACATCCGTACTTTTAAAAACTCCATTAGTATAGTGTTGTATATAATACTAAGATTCATAAGGCTATGGTCATTAATAATAGTTCATACAAATTAATTGAACTATCTGGGCCTTTAAAGCAACTTATTGTTGAATGAAAATATAGTAAATTGGTATTCGTCAAATCAAACAAACGGTCGGTTTACCGAGGTTTATTTTATCTATCCAAAAGTAGACATCTGGATATATGTATAGTTTAGCCCTTTTCAAGGTTTTTCGCGTAAGTAATACGTAACAAAACGTACATTTTATCGATATAACTTATTTATTTTTTATTTTGTGTGATTTTTTACACCTAAATCGCTACACTTTATAACAAGTAGTTAAGTTTCAAAAAAGAAGAACAAAGCATTGATTGTTAATTTCGTAATATTCGTTCTAGGACTTGTAGTCCTCAGTTGGAGCGCCGACCGATTTATTTACGGAGCCTCTGCACTAGCCAAAAATATAGGTGTTGCACCTATGATGATTGGCTTGACTATTGTTGCTATGGGTTCTTCGGCACCCGAAATTGTTGTGTCTGCAACAGCCTCCTTTACTGGCAGTATAGATACTGCCGTTGGTAATGCTTTAGGATCAAACATTACCAACATTGCTCTGGTGCTTGGAATAACAGTACTTATTAAACCCTTAATTGTGTCTTCTATGACGTTAAAGCGCGAGTTACCGTTGATGCTTATTATCACATTAATTGGTGTTTACTTTATTGCCGATAACGAAATATCAAGAATTGAAGGTCTTATATTAATTACGCTTTTTGTTTTGGTCATTGCCGGTATGGCGGTGCTTTCGTTCACCGTTGATAAAAACGACCCATTAAACGCTGATAAAGAAACCGAAGAACCTAAAAATATTGCGACAAGTACCGCTGTATTTTGGGTGGTGGTAGGAATTATTTTATTACCCGCCAGCGCGCACTTCTTGGTTGAATCGGCAGTAGATATTGCTAAACACTTCGGCATTAGCGACTTAGTTATAGGCCTTACCATTATAGCAATAGGTACCAGCTTACCCGAATTGGCAGCCAGCATAGCCGGAGTGCGCAAAGGTGAACATGACCTTGCGTTGGGTAATATTATTGGGTCTAATATTTTTAACTTATTAGCGGTACTTGCAATGCCTGGATTAATAGCACCGGGCGCCATTGACCCTAGCGCAGCTAACCGTGACTCTTTAGTTATGCTTGGTTTATCTATCTTGTTGTTCGTTTTTTGCTTTAATCTAAAAGGTGCTCGGCACATAAATCGTATTGAAGGGGCAATATTACTAGGTATTTTTCTGGGTTATCAATACATTTTGTTTGCGTAAAACAATATATAGTAGTGTCGAAAGTTAACATCCACTTGCAAAGGTATATAACAAAATAATTACTATGATATGACTTACTTACAATCGGCGGATAGAACATTTAACAATCAAATTGACGCACTTTCACTGTTGAAAGAGCATCTTGATGAAAACTTCACACTTGCCTGCAACGTTTTAATGCAATGTAAAGGAAAAGTAGTCGTGTCTGGCATGGGCAAATCTGGGCATATTGGTAAGAAAATGGCGGCAACTTTTGCCAGCACCGGCACGCCGTCATTCTTTATGCACCCTGGCGAAGCAAATCATGGCGACTTTGGAATGCTAGGTTCCAATGATGTGGTAATCGCAATATCCAATTCTGGCGAAACGCATGAGTTGGTGGGCTTATTACCTTCTATAAAGCGCATTCAAGTACCTATAATTGCCATTACTAACAATCCACACAGCAGCTTAGCAAGGCATGCTACTGTTTTACTAAAGCTTGGCGTGGTGCAAGAAGCCTGTTCGTTGGGTTTAGCCCCCACAACAAGCACCACATGCACCCTTGTGCTTGGCGATGCAATGGCCATAGCACTATTGGAGGCAAAAGGATTCACTTCTGAAGATTTCGCTTTTTCGCACCCCGGTGGTGCTCTAGGTAAGCGTTTATTACTGACAGTTGGCGACATTATGGTAAGCGGTGACGCCATTCCAACAACGCCGCTGTCGGCAACGGTGAAGCAGGCACTGTTAGACATTTCTGCTAAAGGGCTTGGCGTTACTGCTATTATCGACAAAAATAACGTATTAGTAGGAATATTCAGCGACGGTGATTTGCGCAGAGCCTTGGACAAACGCATTGATATTCACACAACACCTATACATGAAGTAATGACCAAAGGCGGCGTAGTTACTTATGCACATTCATTAGCGGTTGATGCGCTAAACTTGATGCAAAACAAACGCATTAACGCTTTATTCGTGTTAAATGAAAAAAACCACCCCGTTGGCGCATTAAATACCTACATGCTGTTAAATGCGGGGGTAGTTTAATGGCCAATAAAGAACTTACTACGCAAACATTGTACCAAGCGGTGTCGAGTGACTTTTTCGAAAAGTGTAAACAAATAAAATTAGTGGTGTTTGATGTAGACGGCGTCTTTAGTGACGGGCAGATATATTTGGGCAACAATAACGAAGAGTTAAAAGCCTTTAACACAAAAGATGGCTACGGCGTAAAAGCACTTAGCAAGTGCGGTATAACCGTAGGTGTCATTACCGGCAGAAAGTCTGTAATTGTCGAGCAGCGAATGCGTTCGCTAAACGTAGAACATTTATTACAAGGGCGCGAAGACAAATCCAAAGCCTTAACCGAGCTAATGCACATCACCGGATTCCAAAGTTATCAAATAGCCAGTGTAGGGGATGACATGCCCGATTTAGAAATGTTCTACCTAAGCGCTATAAAAATTGCTGTACAAGATGCTCACCCCATAGTCAAACAACAAGCAAACTACGTTACCACAATAGCCGGCGGAAAAGGCGCTGTACGCGAAGT
>JBLHMY010000117.1:0-7609 GCA_047621065.1 Glaciecola sp.
TTATGCACATACGTTAAATTAAAAAACCCCGTCAGTTGAATAGACTCAAACAACCGCATATTGCCTACAATTGCATTCTTGGTCCACTGATCGAACACAAATATAATAGTCGATATCCACAAAAACCTAAGCCCTGTTGTCTTAATTAAATCAAGCATAATGACGAACTTCTCCCTTACCGTCTACGTTGTCGATACATCTGTTACAGAGTTCAGGATGTTTAGGATCTATTCCTACTTCAGGTTTATGATGCCAACAGCGGGCGCATTTCTCGTCCGTAGATTTTTCTACCAATACAAATAAATGATTATTTGGCGTTTCTAACGCGTCAATTGGTTTTTGTGCAATTTCTTTCACGAGAGCTTCAGACGTAATTAATACAAAACGAAGTTCTTCTCCTAATTTACTTAACAGTATTGAGGTTTTCGCATCAACAAACAAAGTTACCTTCGCTTCCAATGAACCACCAATAAGCTTGTTAATACGGGCTTTTTCTAATGCACTATTTACATCAGCTTTTACTTGCATTATTTGCTGCCAAAAGTCGTTATCTAAAACCTGATTACTAATATTTGGCAAGCCTTCATACCACTTTCCTGTAAACACAAACTTTTCGCGATCACCGGGCATAACTTCCCATAACTCTTGCGCCGTGAAGCTAGTAATAGGCGCCATCCACCTTACCAACGATTCCATAATATGGAATAAGGCTGTTTGACATGACCTACGGGCTAAGCCATCTGATTTTGCGGTGTATTGACGATCTTTGATAATATCTAAGTAGAAACTGCCCATCTCAATCGAGCAAAACTGCATGAGCGTTTGGCACACAATTAACATATCGTATTGCTCATAGGCCTCTAGAATTTCTTTTTGTACCTGCGTCGTTCTTGCTACTGCCCAAGAATCTAATGCTACCATATTTTGAGGTGCGACTAAATCGGTAGCGGGGTTAAAACCGTTCAAATTAGACAATAAAAAACGACAGGTGTTACGTATGCGTCTGTATGCATCAGCAGAACGCTTTAATATTTCGTCACTCACCGTCATTTCGCCACGATAATCGGTAGAAGCTGCCCAGAACCGCAATATATCAGCGCCAAGTTTATTAGTCACTTCTTGGGGCGCAACAACGTTACCCACCGATTTAGACATTTTTTTACCGTTGGCATCTACCGTAAAACCATGCGTTAACACTTGCTTGTAAGGCGCATGTCCATGCATAGCAGTTGAACTTATGAGTGATGACATAAACCAGCCGCGATGCTGATCAGATCCTTCTAAATATAAGTCTGCCGGTGCGGGTATATCATCGCGTTTATCAACCACAAAATAGTGAGAAACGCCCGAATCGAACCATACATCTAGCGTATCAGTTACTTTCACATAGTCTTTGCTGTCGTTGCCTAGTAACGCTTCATCGCTCAAATCCCACCAAGCCTGAATGCCTTTTTCTTCAACCGCTTTAGCAACCGTTTCCATAATGGCCTGGGAATTGGGATGTATTTCGCCCGTTGCGACATGAACAAACAAGCAGATAGGCACGCCCCATGTACGCTGGCGTGAAATACACCAGTCAGGTCGCCCTTCTACCATTGAGGTAATGCGCTTTTCACCCCAAGCCGGTATCCACTGTGTTTCTTTAATTTGCGCAATAGATGCTTGGCGCAAGCCTTTTTTGTCCATACTAATGAACCACTGCGGAGTGGCTCTAAAAATGAGAGGGGTTTTATGACGCCAACAGTGTGGATAGCTATGTTCATATTTAACACCTAAAACCAAAGCGTCATGTTGTGCTAAAGCATCAACAATTGACTGATTGGCTTTAAATACATGTTGACCGGCAAACATAGGTGTACCTTCAATATATACACCATTTGGACCAACCGGATTGTAAACCTCAATGTTATATTCTTTACCTACAATAAAATCGTCTAC
Source organism: Glaciecola sp. (assembly GCA_047621065.1). Classification (GTDB taxonomy): domain Bacteria; phylum Pseudomonadota; class Gammaproteobacteria; order Enterobacterales; family Alteromonadaceae; genus Glaciecola. The sequence goes on from JBLHMY010000117.1 coordinate 1,939, forward strand.
CCCATGTGCAGGGGCAGTATGCACGCATCCGGTGCCTGTTTCTGTAGTAACATGCTCTCCTAATATAAGCGGTACCGTAATATCTAACAGGGGGTGCTTAACCCGCTGATTTTCTAATTCACTGCCGGTACATTTTGCCAGCACATCTACATTTTGCGCTGCATAACGTATAGCGCATTGCTCAACCAGCTCGGTGGCAATTACAAACCTTTGATTAACACTTTCAATTTGCATATCAACAAGTGAGTATTCCAGCTCTGGATGCAAACTAATTGCGCGATTTGCTGGTATGGTCCAAGGCGTCGTTGTCCATATAACAACTTTAGTTAATATGCTTGAAAATGAGGTTTCATCCATTCCAAAAGAAGTGGCCATCGCGCTGGGGTCAGTAACCGCGAACGAAACGTCAATTGCAGATGATACTTTGTCTTGATATTCAACTTCGGCCTCGGCCAGTGCCGAGCCACAGTCGGTGCACCAATGCACCGGTTTGAAGCCTTTTTCCAAGTGACCAGAGTGCACTATTTTAGCCAATGCACGAATAATGTTGGCCTCACTCGAGAAATCCATAGTTTTGTATGGCTGTTGCCAATTACCCAGTATACCTAAGCGCTGAAAGTCACGGCTTTGACCGGCAATTTGCTTTTCAGCATATTGACGACATTTCTGTCTAAACTCGGCCACGCTTACTTTTTTACCCGGCTTGCCTATTTTTTTCTCGACCATTAGTTCAATTGGTAAACCATGACAATCCCAGCCGGGCACATATGGAGCATCAAAGTCTGAAAGCGTTTTTGATTTAACAATAATGTCTTTTAAAATTTTATTAACCGCATGACCAATATGAATATCGCCGTTCGCATAAGGAGGGCCGTCATGAAGGATAAAAGGCGTTTTTCCCACTTTGGCTTGCCTAATTTGTTGATAAAGATTTTGGCTATCCCACTTCTTTAACATTTCAGGCTCGCGATTTGCCAAATTACCACGCATTGGAAAAGCAGTATCAGGCAGGTTTAGGGTCGCTTTGTAATCACTCATATTGGTTTTTCCGTTAAATCATTAATTGGCGAGCAAGCGTTTAGCCTGCTCTGCGTCTTTTCTTATTTGCGCTGTTAGTTCTTGAAAATCAGCAAACTTGACTTCATCACGTATTTTACTAACAAACTCTATCCGCAAGTGCTGGGAATATAAGTCTCCAGAGAAATTAAACAAGTGAGCCTCAAGCTGCATTCTTGTTCCGTTTAAGGTGGGACGATGCCCCACATTTGCTACACCGTTATAAACATTATCTTGGTGCTTTACTTTTACGGCAAATACCCCCGTCACAGGTGACTTATGCCGCTGCAGCAGTATATTCGCTGTTGGAAAGCCAATCTTCCTACCATTTTGCTCACCGTGCACAACGTTTCCGGCGACTTCAAACGGCCGACCTAACATGGCATTAGCAAGATTAAAGTTACCTTCGCTCAAAGCGCTACGTATTGCAGTAGAACTTATTCTATTGTCGTGCATTCTAAAGCTTTGTGTACTAACCACATCAAAATCTTGGGCTTTTCCCTCACGCGCTAACATTGAAAAGTCACCGCTACGGCCAACACCAAACCTAAAATCATCACCTACCACTAAAAATTTTACGCCTAATTGTTGCACTAGTAAGTCGGTAATAAAAGCCTGCGGTGACATACTCGAAAATTGCGCACAAAAACGAACGCACAAGAGCCTGTGAATGCCTATGGCTTCTAGCGCAACATATTTATCTCTTAGCAATGACAAACGCGCTGGAGCATGCTGTGGAGCAAATAACTCTTCTGGCTGCGGCTCAAACACCATGACTACCGCGGGTAAGTTAAGCTCGCTGGCCTTTTGTAATACATTTTGTAATACAGCTTGATGACCCAAATGAACACCATCGAATTTACCAATAGTTAACACGCACCCATTATGCTGAGCACGAATATTATGTAAACCTCTGATTAATTCCAAACTATTGCGCTTCTCTTCTTAAAACAACAAAGCGCAAGATTATAAACGACAAGCATGTTAATACCAACGCTTTATAAGCATAAAGGACCCTTATTTAGATAAGTACCGCGCTATTTTTTAACTTCTTTGCCAATAAGTTGGTGAGGACGCACGCCAAGCACCAAAATTGAAACACCATATGTAGCCAAGCCAATCCCAATTGTAATACACAAATATTCTACACGCTGCGTAAATGCACTTTCAATCCATGGTATATCTAATGAATATGCAAGTACTACAACTACCATAACAAGCGATGAAAAGGCAATTTTAGCTAAAAACCACCAGGTATCCTTTTGAATGGTATAAACATCTAAAAAAGAAAGACGTCGGTATAGCAAGACCGCATTTAAGGTACCCGAGAGCGCGGTAGCGAGCGCTAATCCAACATATCCAAAAGGAATAGCTAAGATTAAATTAAATACCATATTAACCGCCATGGTAATAATGCCGTATTTAACCGGTGTTTTGATGTCTTGCCTTGAATAGAAGGCTGGGGCAAAAATTTTAACGAGCATAAAGCCAAATAAGCCTGTGGCATAGGCCATTAGACTAATAGATGCCATATATGCGGTGTCTACGCTAAAAGCGCCACGTTCAAAAATAACCAGCATTAACGGCATCGCCAGTATTATCAATGCAGCACTTGCTGGAATACCTAGCATAGCAATGATACGAAAAGCCCAATCTATATTTTGCGAAAATGCATGTTTGTCGTTACTGACATGATTTCTGGATAAGGTAGGCAATATTACCGTTGCTATTGCTATTCCAAAAAGGCCCAATGGAAACTCAAGGAGTCTGTCGGAATAATACAGCCAGCTAATAGACCCTGTTTCTAAAAAACTAGCAATTAGGGTATCTAACAATAAGTTGATTTGGCTAACCGATACCCCAAAAAGCGCTGGGATCATAAGTGTGCGAACTTTTACCACGCCAGGGTCTGCCCATCCCCACTTCGGCCTTACAAGCAAACCCGCCCTATATAAAAATGGCAGTTGAAAAAACAATTGAACTGCGCCTCCAATAAATACGCCCCATGCTAAAGCATAGGCCCCTAAGGATAAATATGGCGTAAGAAAGTATGCACAAGCAATAATTGACACATTAAGCAGCACAGGTGTAAACGCAGCTACTGCAAATTTACCCATTGTATTTAAAATAGCGCCCGCAAAACCGGTGAGTGTAATAAAAAATAGATAAGGAAATGTAATTTTGAGCAGTAATGACGCAAGTTCATACTTTTCACCACCTGGTTGGTCGTTTAAATAGTCAATAAACCATCCCGTACCAAATATTGCAGCTAACACTGGCGAGGCTATAACCCCAACAATGGCAGTAAAAAAGACAATTGCGCCCAACGTACCTGATACTTTTGCAATAAAGTCTTTTAGTTTAACATTGTCATTTTCAGCCTGCACTTCGGTTAATACCGGAATAAAGGCTTGGGCAAAGGCCCCTTCAGCAAACAGTCGGCGTAAAAAATTAGGTATTTTATTTGCGAATAAGAAAACATCGGCTGCTGCGCTCGCACCAAGTAAGTTAGCCACTACCACATCGCGTACTAATCCTAATACGCGTGACAACAGGGTCATTGAACTAACTATAACACCAGCCTTTATCAGTTTTTTAGGCATACAACCCTCGCATGATATAAAACAATACCAATAATACTAATCATTCGTGCTGCGGATAAGTTAAGGCCGCAACTGAGGCGGTATTTGTTGTATAATTTTTGCATAGTTTTATCACAGTTATCGAATAGTTGAGACATAGTTATTGCGTATTTGTCCGATAGTATAAACAGATTTCATTAGAGTTAAGATTTTTTTGTATTTATCATCTATTATCGTTGACAAGTATGCAAATAACTTAGATAATCCGCCCCCTCAATTTTGACATGAATATTTTAGGAGTTACACCTTGGCTAACATAAAGTCTGCTAAGAAACGTGCAATTCAAGCTGAGACGCGCCGCCAGCATAATGCAAGCCGTCGCTCCATGACTCGTACTTGCATCAAGAAAATAATTGCCGCTATTGCAGCTGGCAACAAAGAAGAAGCACAAACTGCTTATGCTGCAGCCGTTCCTATACTTGATAGAATGGCAACAAAGGGTCTTATTCACAAAAATAAGGCTTCTCGTCATAAGTCACGTTTAAATGCACAAATTAAGGCTCTGGCCTAGTTTAATCTGCCCATTGTGGCTTTTAAATAAATATAAAAAGGTCTCTGAAAAATTCAGGGACCTTTTTTTTAAGCTCTACTTTAGGTTTTTGCGTATACACATTAATTATCTTTATTTATGTTAAGAGTTACTCAATGATTAAGTATATATTCTTGCTTCCACTTACTCTGTCTTTTATGTGGTTTATATATCTACAGGTAAACAATCATTCGTTTGAACGAGGTAGAAAAGGCTATATTTATATAGCAATCATTAGTTCGTGTATTGTTATGTTTTTTGGTTTTGCTTGGTTAGTTACGCGAACGTAGTGTATGTTTTACTGTAATAAAAAACCCGCTAATAGCGGGTTTTTTATTGCTTATATACTGCGTAACTCTTTACTGGGTAACAAATTGAACGTCTGCATCTTCGCGTAGCGCTGATACAAAGTTTTCATATGTTTGCTGTCCCTGCATGCTCGCTAATCGCTGCTGAATACTGGTTAGCATACTTTCATCTTCTTCTAAGGCCACATTTACGGCAGACAGCATTACAAGACCCACACTACTATTGTTAACTGAAACCACTTTACTGTTGGCACCATCTACCGGACCAAGTTCGAATATTGCATCAACCATAGCTGATGGTAATTCATTAGACCCACGCGCTAGTGCTACATGCTCTGACCACGTTAACGAATGCTTCGCTAACAACTCAGTTATATCTTCGTTGCTCAGCATGGCTGTTTGAATTTCTTGTGCGTAAACTAAGGCTTCTTCTTGGGCCTTTTGGGTTTTCAATAAACTCTCTATTTGTGCCCTTACCTCGTCAAGTGCGCGCGTTCTGCGAGGATTGTGCTGAGCTACCCTGGTAACCATTACTAGTTCATCGCCTAATTCTAACAAGTCACTGTTTACCTGCTCATTCACAAGTTCACTTGAAAATGCAACATCTGCTAGTTGCGGATAGTTGACACCTGCAGGCAATTGATTTTCTTCAAAAAAATCAGTTTCAATGATAGGACGATTAGTTGCTTGTGCGACCGCCTCTAAAGAATCAGGCTCTTCAAATGCTAAACGGGCCATTTCCTGCTGCAAGGCAAAAAACTCGTCAGTAGCTTTTATCAAACGTAGTTCAAGCTCGATATTGGTACGTGCTTGCAGTAGTGGCGTAACAACTGCTGGTACATACTGAGTTAGCTTAATTATGTGAAAGCCAAAATCAGTCTCGACGATCCCTGACGCATCGCCAACATTGGCAAGGGCATACACAGCATCACCAAATGCACCCTCATAATCTGCACGACTAATCTCGCCTAAATCACCACCCTCTTCTGCACTCACAATGTCGTCTGAATTTTCTTGTGCTAATACCGAAAAGTCACCACCAGCTTGCACAAGAAGTAATACAGCCTCAGCTTTTGCTCTAGCGGCTTCAGCATTTTCACTACTTTCAAACAGTATATGCGCTACGCTACGAATTT
>JBLHMY010000118.1:0-7576 GCA_047621065.1 Glaciecola sp.
TCAGTGCTAAGCTTTATGCATAAATAGTTACCACTCAAGCGAAGTGCAGACAAACTACTTTTTGCGGCCGAAATTACCCATGCCAGGGGGTAGCTTCATACCGGGGGGCATTCCACCGCCAGGCATTCCACCGGGCGCGCCACCACCGCCCATCATACCACCCATGCCGCGCATCATATTCTTCATTTTACCGCCACCCATTTTTTTCATCATTTTTTGCATTTGCATAAACTGCTTTAAAAGACGGTTAACATCTTGAATTTGAGTCCCCGAACCGGTCGCAATACGACGTTTACGCGAGCCCTTAATAACATCGGGACGATCGCGCTCGTGCGGGGTCATAGAATTAATAATAGCTTCCATTTGTGTAAACTGCTTGTCGTTAGCTTGGTCTTTCATTTTAGCGCTCATGCCCCCCATACCGGGCATTTTATCCATAAGCGACATCATGCCGCCCATGTTTCGCATTTGCTCTAGCTGCTCTTTAAAGTCTTGTAAATTGAAGCCCTTGCCGGTTTGAATTTTCTTGGCAACGCGCTGAGCTGCATCTTTGTCGACCTTGCGCTCTACTTCTTCAATTAAGCTCAGCACATCACCCATGCCTAATATACGCGAAGCAATACGCTGCGGATGAAATGGTTCTAAAGCATCAAGCTTTTCGCCCATACCTAAAAACTTAATGGGCTTACCGGTAATATGCTTAACAGACAGCGCCGCTCCACCGCGTGCATCACCGTCGGCTTTGGTTAATATTACGCCGGTGAGGGGAAGCGTTTCATTAAACGCTTTCGCGGTATTTGCCGCATCTTGCCCCGTCATGGCGTCTACCACGAACAAGGTTTCAACTGGGTTAGCCACTCCATGGAGCTGTTTAATTTCATCCATCATTTTTTCGTCAACCGCTAAACGACCCGCGGTATCAATAATAAGGATATCAAAAAATTGTAATTTTGCATGAGTAATAGCGGCTTTTACAATATCCACCGGCTTTTGCATAATGCTTGATGGAAAACATTCTACGCCTACTTCTTGCGACAAGGTCTGCAGTTGTTTAATAGCGGCGGGACGATAAACATCGGCGCTTACCACCAATACTTTTTTCTTTTCACGCTCGGTTAAATATTTAGAAAGTTTACCGACACTGGTAGTTTTACCGGCACCTTGTAAACCCGCCAGCATAATAACAGCAGGCGGCGTAGCGGCTAAATTTAGGCCTTGGGTACCGTCACCTAGTACTTTTTCAAGCTCATCTTGGACAACTTTGATAAACATTTGACCAGGCTGGAGACTTTTTGACACTTCAATACCAAGGGCACGAGTTTTTATATTTTCAATGAAGCCTTTGACAACACCCAAAGCAACGTCGGCTTCAAGCAAGGCCATACGTACTTCGCGTAGCGTATCTTTAATGTTATCTTCAGTTAAACGGCCTTTGCCACTGATGTTTTTTAGGGTTTGACCTAAGCGGTCAGTAAGATTCTGAAACATAAATCATCAATTTAGTATTCTCTAATTTGGTAAAGAGTATACAATAAGCCTAGCGGGATCGTAACGATTGCGTTAACTTTATTCACAATTACTATATTCTTGGCAAAATATAACTATACACAGCTCGGCTGTAGAAGGAATTAACGCTTGAAAGGCAGGCCTAAGGTCAATCGCTCATGAACATGTCGCTGTACTATATCGCGTTTGCATTTTCGCTTGCCTGCTATACATCTTCTGGTTCACTGTACGTTCAACAGTTTTTCAAACAATCCTCAAGCCTAATAAAATATGCACAGCCGCTTCTTATGCTGGCACTAATTGGACACCTTGGCATACTTGTCATTAGCACTCAACAGCATACCGGTGAACAACTCAGCCTTGCTTTTGTGGCGACTATGTTGGCATGGCTAGTCACATTAACTATGTTTATCACTCATAAATTCATCCGCAATTTATTGTTTTTACCAGTTGTTTGCTTTGTCTCGGCTTTTATTATTTTAATAGATTTGTTTTTTCCTGCTACCACCGGCATCTCGGTCAACATGTCGGTAGGCATGATAATGCATATATTGTTATCGCTAGTAGCGTTTGGTCTGCTGAGCATTAGCATGCTCTATGCCTGTCAATTAGCTTACATAAAACACCAGCTAAAACAAAAAAGCCGCATTATGATAGCGGGTCATTTACCGCCGCTGCAGTCGGTAGAACGTATTTTAATGCAACTTATGACCATAGGCACTGTATTGCTGCTTACCGCGCTTGTTAGTGGATTTATATTTATCCCCAATATGTTCGCCGAGGGCTATGCACACAAAACTATTTTATCTAGCATTGCATTGTGCTGCTATGTGGCATGCATATTGCTGCATCATTTTATCGGGTTAAGAGCCCGCATGACCATTATATTCAATCTATTCGGCCTATTTTTACTCACACTAGGCTACTTCGGAAGCCGCGTAGTAAAAGAGGTATTGCTGTCTTAATGTCAGGCAAAAATTATGGTACGACTATGCCCACTTTATTTCACATATTTTTTTTAGGAATTGTTAATTGAACTCTATAGATACTTCTACCCTGCTTATTGTTTTGGGTATACTTATAATGTTGTCTGCCTATTTCTCAAGCTCTGAAACTGGCTTGATGAGTTTAAACCGGTATCGCTTAAAACACTTGGCAAACGAAGGGAAAGCAGGCGCTATTCGCGTTGAAAGACTGCTACAACGACCCGACCGGTTAATTGGCTTAATTTTAATTGGTAACAACTTGGTCAACATTGCCGCTACTACCATTGCAACAATTGTCTGCATTCGCCTTTACGGCGCTGACTATGGCCCGTTGGTAGCCACCGGCGCGTTAACCATTATCATATTGGTATTTGCTGAAGTAACCCCTAAAACCTACGCCGCGCTATATCCAGAAAAGATAGCCTTTCCTAGCTCCTTTATTCTCATTCCACTGATGTTTTTGTTTACGCCCCTAGTGAAGTTTATCAACTTTATTACCAACGGTGTATTAATGTTATTACGTATTAATCCAGTGAACGGTCCCGGCACCGCTTTAAGCCAAGAAGAGTTGCGCACGGTGGTGCATGAAGCGGGTACATTAATTCCGCAAAAACACCAAGATATGTTGGTCAGTATTCTTGATTTAGAAAAAGTCACCGCTGAAGATATTATGGTGCCGCGCAGCGATGTTTATGCTATTGATATAAACGATGATTGGAAAATAATACAAAAACAGCTAACTCATTCACAGCACACAAGAGTGCTGCTTTTTCGTGACAGCATAGACGACGCCGTTGGTTTCATGCATGTGCGCGACGCTTTACGCCTATTAGCAAAAAACCAATTTACCAAAGCAACTATGTTAAGAGCCGCACGAAAAATATTTTTCACACCCGACTCTACGCCATTGCATTCACTCATGTATAAAATGCAGGCATTACGTGAACGCATTGGTTTAGTGGTAGACGAATACGGTGATATTCAGGGTTTGGTGACCTTAGAGGATATTCTAGAAGAAATAATTGGTGATTTCACCACGTCAACTGCACCTGACCATAGCAAAGAAGCCATTGAGCAGCCCGATGGTAGCTTTTTAGTCGACGGCAGTGCCAATGTTCGTGAATTGAACAAAGAATTAGATTGGGCATTTCCAATTAATGGCCCCAAAACGCTTAATGGCTTAATCTTAGAATACTTAGAAGAAATGCCTGACACCCAAGTGAGTTTGCGTTTGGCTGGCTATCCAATCGAGATAATCGAACTGTCTGATAATATGATTAAAACGGTAAGAATTATTCCTGAGTTTTATCGGTCACCTGACGGTGAGCGCGCTGACTAGTTGCGTTAACATGCGCCTAATTCGCTCCCTAAAGCTTACCATCACGTTTTAATCGCGCTTGAAACTTAAGTGTTTCAATTTTTTCATGTAGCTCCGATAAGCTAAGCATAATATTTTTCAACTCATCATCGTTGTTAATGTCAGAAGCTGCTGCGTGTTTTTGCAGTGCTAATTGGAGCGTAATAGGCAATGTTAAATTTTGCACTTTACTTTCCTTTCCTTTCCGTAGTGTTAAAAGCCTTGAAACATGGCTAACTTTTTACCTATCCCTGTATCGTTTGCATAATCGATAACGAGTGTATCTGCAGTTTCAAAAAATGAAGCGTTAAAGCCTGCACACATGAGATCTGATAATAAACTGACTAATGGCATATGGGTAACAACCAACATGCACTTTGGTGCTTGTGAATCGCACGCATAAGCATGAATTAAATCAGCACACTTAGCTGCATTCCCAATAGGCGTAATGGCTGCAACGGTTTCTTGCTTGTGTATATTTGCATACTTGGCCAGTGCGCTAATTGTTTGCTGAGTCCTTAAATAGGGACTTACTATAGCTAAATCTACATTTACGTTTCCATCATCAGCGCAGTCACTACCTTGACTTAGCCTAAATAGATTTTGACTTAACCACTTGCCGACATTTTCACATTGTTGCGTGCCATAGTCCGTTAGGGCTCTGGTACTATCGGGCTCTCTGTATTGTTCGGCTTCGCCGTGCCTCATAATGATTAAAATCATATAACTGTATTACCGCTTAATTAATATCTTTCATTCTAGGTTGCTGGCACAAAGCTTGCTTTAAAATAGTTACTAAATTACGTTAATTGGCTATCAGATATAAATACTCACCATTGCGATAGGGGGGTATTGGCGAAAGCTAGCTTGACCATGTGATTTCTTTGCTACATGATAATACATAGTTGTTCCAAGACTAAAAAGACCACAGGAAGTAACTAATAAATGGTACTACTAACCGGTAGCGTCAAATTGTCACCGATACTTATTATTAACGACACTTATTATTAACGACACCTTAAACGATTTCTTAACATCACGACGTTTTAGCAAACGCTGTCACATGACAATTTTACGGGTTTACGATTGCAAACACATGTCTTTAATACCTTGCTGACGAATTGCCGCACCCTCAAAAGCGGATTACAGTTGGCCTTTATCGAACCAGGCAAAATCCATACAAATGCTCAGCAAGCCAGTATTTCGGTAGCTTTGAACCAAGGCAACTTTCATGCCCTTGACTTCCCCGATGGCTTTGCTCACCTTTACGAACACATGATATTTAATGCTAGCAATACGTATAAAAATGGAGACGCTTTAGACAAACATTTATTTGCTCATCATGGTCAGGTTAATGGCTGGACCCGAGATTCTTCGACCCATTTCCATATGAATTGTGATAGTGACGGTTTTGAAAGAGCCTGCGATATCTTTTTAGACCGTTTATGCGCGCCATTATTTTCATATGAAGATATAGAAAAAGAAATAATTGCAATTAATGCAGAGTTCGAAGCAAAAAAAGAAGGTAGCGTGCGCCAGTTGTTGTCAGTCCAAAAAGCAAGCTGCAATAAAGCACATCCTTTTAGCGTCTTTAGTAACGGAAACCAAACAACCCTTGGCGTGTTAAGCACATCACAAACTCACGCTCTATTACAAAAATATCATAAAAATGTTATGCAGGGTAAATACTTATCTATATGCATAGGCATAAACACTGACGAGTATGACAACACATTAAAATTTGCGCTTGCCCAAAAAATTGAAGCTGCATTTGCAACAACAAATAAGCAAAAATTCAAAAATCAATTAAGCAATAAAAACTGGGGGCCTGTTTACTTACCACAGCACTTAAACAAATTTATTCAAGTGGCACAAGACAATGCCCACCATCAATTAATTATCACCTACATATTGCCTAAAAGACAGTGTGAAAACTTCGCCAAACACACCAATACGCTTTATATCATGCTATGCCATTTACTCGAGAGTAAACATGAACATGGCTTGTTCCACCTATTAAAAATAGGCAGGCTAGTAATCGATATTCACAGCTATTACAAAGCACTAGACGCACACAGTGATGAGCTGGTAGTGAGCATTCAGCTTAGCCATGATGGCGCGCAAAAACCTCAAACCGTTTATCACTACCTACAAAGCTATATTGACTTTTTGCAACATGAAAAAATAGAGCCTTGGCGCTTTCGAGAAAAAGCGAGTCAGTATTCGTTAAGCCTTAATGTAAACAAAGGCAGCGGTCTACTGCAAGACTGTATTGAATTGTCACAGCTTATGAGCCAACACCAAGCCTACGCAATAAAGACAGACCCGCATAACAAACGAGGGGATGTCTTTAACACTATAACGGCAAAAAAATTCCAAGCGGCAAAGCAGAAATCACAAGACAGCAATACAAGTCATGAACAACTTGAACCTTGGCAACTCATGCCAGATATGATCTCGCAGCTCAAACAACAAAATACACGTGTTTATTTTATTTCACCATTAGCCCATACCGACCGCAATTCAGCACATTACAACACACCCTATGGTGTGGAAGCTCTTGTCACCAAAAATCTAGCCCCACTTATTACACCGTACTTTATTAAACCGCGCCAAAACCCCTATATGGCAAGCCAATACCCGCTGGTTAACGCGCAAATTGACCCGACCAAACTTCTGCTTTTAAAGAGCATACAGGGCAATTTTAAGTTTTATCAAGACCTACGCTTCAATTTGCCAAACGGCGAGTGCTATATTTCTATTACCGAGCCTGAAATGTATGGCTCAAGTATTCAACTTGCCGCAAAGCGAGTGTGGCTGTCGTGTTTAAACGAGTATTTAGCAGCTACATTTTTTGATGTAGAACTTGCGAGCATTCATTATCGGGTATATGCGCATAATCATGGCATTAGCATACATACTGGTGGACTCAGTGAACGGCAATTACTGTTATGTATTGAATTGGTTAATGCCATTCGACAATTTAAAGCCAGCATACAAAATATTGAACAACACCTGTATAAAACATTATCGCTTATAAAAAACAAACCCAAACAGCGTCCTGTTAATCAACTTTTCGCGCAGTTAAATGAATATTATCAGCATGATGAAAAAAAACAACATGCACTGCTTATCAGTCTTGAAGCATTAACGCCCCAGGCGATATTTATCCAGCAGACCCATTACTTTAGGTATAATTTTATAGAAACCTTGCTAATAGGTAATTGGAAAACCGAATCGGCAAAACGTTTTTATAAGCAGCTTAATACACGTTTTCAGGCCCTGCGAAGCGTCATTAAACCTAAACTTACTAGCCCACCGATAGTATCTGGCCAACATATACACCTAACGCTTCCACCAAAGCATGGCAATAGTTTGGTATGGCATTATATTCCACTACTCAACGACCGTGAAAAAGCGCGTATAGCGCAAAGTAAGCCGCTAAAGTTAAAATTATCTGCACGTGCTTTAGTGCTTGAAAAACTATTATCTCACACAATTTTTGATGTGTTGCGTCAACAGCACAAAATGGGTTATGAACTAGGGATTGGCTATAAACCCATTGGTCGTTATCCAGGTATTGCAATGTACGCGGTATCGCAAACCCATTCAACAGATGATATTTACCAAGGTATGCAACAGGCAATCGCCAATGCGAAGCGCATGATTGTTAACCAACAGGTGATAATAAAAGAGGTGGTTAACGCACTGACAAAACAGGTCACAC
>JBLHMY010000119.1:0-7421 GCA_047621065.1 Glaciecola sp.
ACGCCACCTTAGCTTTTCGAGGGTATGACGCTTCCACCAGAAATACCGGAATATACTTTATTAAGCTTAAAATTGAAAATGCCAAACCCATCCGCTTTTCATGCAACATAGATTGCGGATACAAAGATCGTGATATGGCGTTTTCACCTGATGGTAAATACCTTGCTATTAGCAGACGTAATTACTGGTATTCGGAAGATATATTGATAATTGACATTGCCACTAAAAAAGAACAAACGTTAGTCGCTAGTGAAGAGGACATTGTTGGTTTGTCTTGGCATCCTGACGGTAAGGCCTTGGTTTATGCTACGCAACGAGCAGATATACGGCGCGGATACGTAATAAATGTGAGAACCGAACAAATACAATCGCTAAATATAGAAGGGTTTAGCTACCCTTCATTTGCAAAACAAAGCGGCGAATTGTTTTATCAATATCAAAATGAACGATACTTTATTGCTAAATTACAGATGGGTAGTGAGGTCAAAAGTAGTCCATTCCCATTGGTGGAGTCGGGCTTTAGTCATCTCTATCCTGACTATTCTGCGCAAGCCGACGCTATTGTGTATGTGTCGAACGAGTCGGGTTTTTACGAGCTTTGGATGGCTGAAAGTGATGGTATGAATCGTCAACAACTGACTTTCTTAGAACAATCCGTCAACTTTCCAAGATGGTCACGTAAAGGCGATAAGGTTGCCTTTTTAGCGCCGGTCGAAAATACCAAGAGTGACAAGATTCATATCATTGATGTAGAGTCTAAAAAGGTAACTACCGTCAATACACCTTTTCAACTGCATGGCAGACCCACATGGCATTATGACGACAACGCAGTTATTTCGGCAGTTCATGCAGAAGAGTTCCGTGATTTAGTCGAAATTTCGTTAACTGATGGTTCAACAACTAGATTGACCTTTGATAGTGGACGCTATGGCATTATGACCTCACCTACAACATTACTGTATACCCGAAACAGACCAGGTTTGTGGCAAAAAGAAATAGGTGGAGAAGCGTTTTTAAGACTCTCGCATGATATCTTTGACGCACGATACTCTTGGGTTTATACAAATAATGCGGTGTACTTCAATCAAAACACAAGTGATCATCAACTTTATATGCGTTACGATTTTTTACAACATTCACTAATAGAAACACTTCGTTTACCGCCAAAACAATTCACTAGCTATCAAGAGATATCGGTAAATATTAATAAGGACGAACTACTCTTCACAAGCGCAAAATCGGCGCAGTCTGATATCAAAAAACTTAATCATCCATTACTTCAATAATAGATGGCCCTATAGTCTGTAAGCATTTGTTTAGAGTCTGGCTAAAAGTTACTATCAAAGTCAACCAGTAAAACGTTAGCATCAAAACACTTGCGCTCGAATAAAGATTCGTTTTTCACCTTATCGGGGAATAGTATGTCGCTAATATTGGCAACAAAAAAAGGGAAGTAGTCTTCAGTCTCAAAATAATTACCCGCTTTAATACACGTTGGCAAAGTAAAACACATCATTGATCTATACAAGGGGTGTTGATTTTATATGTTTTTCGATAATTGAACGGCTTCATTACAATTTAGCGTAATCTAACACCCAGTTAACGTAAAGCTCGGTGCCCGTTTTTAAAGCTTTTTCGTCAGCGTAAAAAAATGGTGAATGATTGCTAGGTGCATTTGCTGCATCTTCATCCTCAGGCGTAACGCCCAAAAATACGAATAGGCCCGGTACTTCCAGCGCAAAGAACGAAAAGTCTTCAGCTCCGGTCATCAAATCGGCAACATGCACTTTGTCTTTGCCAGCAACCCGCTCAATGGTAGGCAGCATTTTTCGGGTAAGTTCTATGTCGTTAATGGTTACCGGGTAACCTTCGTCTATATGCACATGCGCCTCAGCGCCTGTTGCCTTGGCAGTCATTTGAGCCGTCGTTTTTAAATTTTCAAATATTTGTGCGCGGTTATCCATGTCAAAATTACGAATAGTGCCCTCAAGATAAACTTCATCTGGAATGATGTTGTTACGCACGCCGCCCTCTATAATGCCAAAGCTAATAACCGCTGGTGCTTTTGTAATATCTACCTGACGACTAACAATAGTTTGCGTGGCACCAATAATTTGACCTGCCGCCACAATAGGATCAACTCCCCTCCAAGGGCGAGAGCCATGGGTTTGTGTGCCTTTAACGGTAATTTCAAACCTGTCCGATGAGGCCATAAGCGGCCCTTCGCGATATTTAATATGACCCACAGTTATAGAAGAAAAAACGTGAATACCAAAAACTACTTCAGGCTCGTGCTTCTTAAATAAGCCTTCTTTTAGCATCAGTTCTGCACCGCCCTCCTCACCCTTCGGTGCGCCTTCTTCAGCTGGCTGAAATATAAATACAACGGTGCCGGCAACTTGCTCCTTTATTGAAGCGAGTTTTTCTGCTGCGCCCATTAGCATTGCCATATGCAGGTCATGACCGCAGGCGTGCATTACGCCTACCTCTTTACCTCTATACTCCGACATTGTGGTTGATTTGAATGGCACGTCAGTTTGTTCTATAACCGGTAGGGCGTCCATGTCAGCGCGCAGCGCGATGGTAGGGCCTGGCTTACCGCCAACTAGTACGCCAACAACGCCAGTATGTGCTACACCGGTTTGTACATCTAATCCGAGCTTATTCAAATGTTCTGCGATAACCTTAGCGGTGCGAAATTCACGATTACTCAGTTCTGGGTTTTGATGAAGATCGCGGCGCCATTCAATGACTTTTTGCTCAAGCTGATCTGAAATCACTACAGCTTGCTGAGGCTGCTGTGCCTGCGCGCTACTAAAGCAGGTTAAGCCTATTATAATCGTCAAATTTATGTGATAGAACTTCATACAAAACCCCTAATTATTTAGTCTAAGAATAAGTATGCACTGGAAATAAGCTGATGTGAAGTGATAAGGTTTATTCCACATTGCAGTGCTAATATATGATGGTTTATTCAGTTACCGATGCCAGCGTGATATTTTTATGATTCAAATACTGTGTTATAACCATCACAACAATACCAAAGGAAGTTTCATGCTTTATAAGCTATTCGCTCTGCTAACCTTACCCATTTTGGCAGTTCAAGGTAAACAGGCACGCAAACGAGCGCTCAGGCTACCTGAAGCAACGGGCGAGCGCAAAGGCGCTGTGAATAACCCCAATTATCCTGCTCTTTCTATTCTTATAATAGGCGATTCAGCGGCGGCTGGGGTTGGCGTGACTCATCAAGATGAAGCGTTGTTGGGGCAGTTGGTTGCTAATTTAAAAGACCAGCTTAACTTATCTTGGCAGTTAGTAGCTAGAACGGGCGCACAAACGCAAGATGTCATTTCAATGCTAGAGCTTTCTGCATGTAGCAAGCCCGTTGATATCGTGATTACAAGTTTAGGGGTTAATGATGTAACGTCGCTGCAGCGCTCGCAGCATTGGTTGCATGAACAAGACAAGTTGCATCAATATTGTTTTGAGATACTTGGTGCTAAGCATATTGTTGTGAGCGGCATGCCGCCTGTACATTCGTTTCCATTATTGCCTCAACCCCTGAGGTGGGTAATGGGCTGCAGAGCAAAGCAATTTGATGCCCTGCAAAAAAGTAAAATAGCTAAACAGGTCGGCAAGTCATACGAGACACTATCTCTAAACTTACAAACAAGCGCTATGGCAGCAGACGGTTTTCATCCTGGTGTTCACGCTTATAAAGAATGGGCAAAGGCGATGAGTCAGCGCATTTTACAGTTAAAAACCACAATGTAGGCTACAGTTTTTAGTTGTTTCATCATAACCGGTACATCGTTGATTATAACTAGAAAGTTTATGGGCGTTGTTAAGTACCGGCTAACACCTCTATTAGGCACAATGCTTTTTTTCAAATAAGCGACACTGCTCAACATCGCCTCTAAAACAAGCCCATTTGTTGGCTCGTCATGTCTTTGAAGGATACACCTATAAACGGTAAAATCCCTTCGGCTATGGGTTTGATTTGTTTATCGACGTAGTGGTCATAATCTATTTTGCTGCTTAGGTATTCTATTGCTTGTGGACCATTGACAGTGATCACATAAGATATCCAGCCTTTGTGTTGATATTTGAGTGTTTTACCTAATGCCTTATTTTGTTGATCGGCAAGCCTCGCGGCTTTAACGTGGGGCGGTACATTCTTCACATAAAGATCTAACCTACGGCGAATACGTTTGCGATATACCAGTTGTTCGTTTAGCTTGCCTGAGCGAGTATCGGCAATGATTTGCAGCAAATAATCGTTAATATTCTGCCCCGCAAAGACCATTTTATATAAGGTAAGCTGAAAACCTTTAGCTAGTTGTGTCCAATCTGAGCGAACAGTTTCCAAACCTTTAAATATGAGTTCGTCACCCTCTTTTGTAGATTTTAATCCTGCATAACGTTTTTTGCTGCCTAGTTCTGAACCCCGAATAGTAGGCATTAAAAACTGGCTAAAATGAGTTTCAAACTCAATTTCGAGCTCACAAGGTAATTGATGTTCAAGCTTAATGTTATCTTGCCATTTTTGATTTATCGCTATCGCTAAGGATTGGCCAATCTGGTTGGCTTGTTGATTACTGTATTGCCCTTCCAACCATACAAAGGTCGAGTCAGTATCGCCGTAAATCACTTGGTAACCGGCTTGTTCAATCCACTTCGCCGTAGTTTGCATGATGTCATGGCCACGCATAGTAATTGAACTCGCTAAACGAGTGTCGTAAAACGGGCAACCACCTGAACCCAATACGCCATAAAACGAATTCATCAAAATTTTTATGGCCTGACTGCGAGCAGCATCTTGGTTTTTTTTAGCGGCATCGCGCTGCTGCCATAGCGAGGTAATAATCTCTGGTAAGAAGTGTTTTTCACGACTAAATTTAGCGCCCCGATAACCTTCAATTGCCTCATCTGGGGATGTTAATCCTTCCACTAACCCAAGTGGGTCTATTTTAAAGGTGCGCATAATTGACGGGTAAAGGCTCTTAAAGTCCAGTACCAATACATGTTGATACAAACCAGGTTTAGAATTCATCACATAACCCCCGGGACTGGCTAAGCCGCCATCCTTTGGTCGGTTAGGTGCGATATACCCTGATCTATGAAGTTTGGGTAAATATAAATTGATAAAAGCCGCTACTGAGCCGCCCATTCTGTCTAACTCAAGGCCGGTTAACTGACTACGTAAAGTAAGAAAATCTAGCACTTTAGTGTGTTCAAAAACATCTAACACTAACTGACAATCTTGAAGATTGTATTGGGCTAGTTTCACTTTGTTATGTGTAAAGTCATATACAATCTGGGCAAGCCTGTCGTCAACGTCTTGTGTCTTTTTACCTTTACCTAATAAGGTTTGGGCAACATTTTCTAAGCTAAAACTGTCAAACTGATAAGTAGCCGTTTTTAGAGCATCTATTCCATCCACAACCACTCGACCGGGCATGAATACAAAACCCTGATTAACTTCATTTCTAGCATCTCGCCATGAAATAGGCTGACTATCGCGGCCCAACAACAATTCAACTGTATGCAACGCAGCGCGTTTAATCAGCAACCTAAAATCGAAATTAACCACGTTCCAACCAACAATAATATCGGGGTCTATTTGGCTCACTTGTTTAACAAACTGCTGCAATAGTATTTTTTCATTGTCTAACCAATGGATCCAAGCAGGTGCTGCTTGTGCCTCGCCAATCATCAATACACACTTATAGGTATTGGTGGCTAGGCCAATTGAGAACAGTTCTCCACCTTCACTGCATTCAATATCAATTGACAACACACTAAACTTTGGCACAAATTGACTGGGCTTGCATTGCATATTAGTCAACTCTGCTGGTTTACCAGTGACTTGTTTGCCTGTAAAAGCAGCACTGCCATAAACAAAACGCTCCATCAAATAACGTTCGGTTAAACGTATGTCATCCTCAAAACAACTAATTTGATGCTGCTTAAGCAGTGTTTTTGCTTTATAAAATGAGTTGTTTCTATCAAAGTACAAACCACCCACAGCTTGATGTTCAAACGTTTTTAAAGATAAGGGATTATAGCGATGTTCAATTCCACTTTTACGTAAAAGCAGCGTAGCTTCATCCTTGTCATGCTGGTGAATAAAAAACAGCCCTTGTTGTGTATTTGACAGTGCCTTTACCACACCTTTTTCAGTAACAAACCAACATTCAATATAGGTCTTACCGTGGCGTTCTATGTTGCGAGCTGTAAGAATAAATCCCTCTAAGGAGACTTTCATATGTATCGTTCTATCAGTTTAAGTAACGCGAAGATAAGGGTAATTGTTATAGATAGCAAGCTAGATAAAAGGTATACCTTTTGAATTGAAAGTCATAGGGTATATCTTCCTCGAGAACACTTGCTGCTTTATCTTCATTGCCACTGAACAAAGAGGGCTTTAGGTAACTGAACCTGGCTATTATTCTGTCTAGTTAGCGTTTAAGAACCGACGTTAATGCGTTAACGCAGTAATTGACATTCTTTCTATTGCTGCCGTATCCCATTAAGCCTATGCGCCATGCTTTTCCTGCTAATTCACCTAAACCGGCACCTATTTCTAGGTCAAATTCATTCAGCAATTGGGCACGGATTTTGGCATCTTCAACCCCATCAGGAATACCCACCAAATTAAGCTGCGGTAAGCGATAGGTTTCTTCAACCATAAACTCAAGACCTATATTTTCAAGGCCCGCTTTAAGTGCTAAGTGCATATCAGCATGACGTTGCCAAGAAGCTTGCAAACCTTCCTCATGCAAAATCCGTAACGATTCATGCAAGGCATATATGCTATTTACCGGCGCAGTATGGTGGTAGGCGCGTTTTCCCCCTTGACCCCAGTAAGCCATAACAAGCTCCATATCTAAGAACCAACTTTGCACCTTGGTTTTACGGTTTTTGATAACA
Source organism: Glaciecola sp. (assembly GCA_047621065.1). Lineage (GTDB taxonomy): Bacteria > Pseudomonadota > Gammaproteobacteria > Enterobacterales > Alteromonadaceae > Glaciecola. The sequence goes on from JBLHMY010000119.1 coordinate 6,934, forward strand.
TCAACGGCTTCTTGGCTAAATGAAATAGGAGATAGACCTGGAACACAAGATAGGCATTTTTGCGTACCTGAATAAATAGCATCTACTTGCCATCCATCTACGTCAAGCTCAATACCCCCTAGAGATGTCACCGCATCGACTATAGTTAAACAGTCATATTGCTTTGCCAATGCGCACATAGCCTTTGCATCGTTGCGCACACCGGTTGATGTTTCTGCATGCACAAAAGCAACGGCTTTGGCATCGGGATTGGCTTTTAGGGCGTCTTCCAATTTATGCAGGTCTGTGGGCTTACCCCAAACGTCTTGCACCATAACCGCGGTGGCACCACAACGTATAACGTTTTGCTGCATACGGCCACCAAACACGCCGTTTTGACACACTATTACTTTGTCGTCAGGTTCTAATAAATTAACAAAAACCGATTCCATCCCAGCAGAGCCAGGCGCAGAAACAGGCATCGTTAGCTGGTTTTCAGTTTGGAAAGC
>JBLHMY010000120.1:0-7397 GCA_047621065.1 Glaciecola sp.
TTAACTTTGTTGTTTGCGCAACTGTATTCGCTTAATAAAACGTGTAACGTTAGTCTGCATGAATTATCTCACACGTGCGCGGTTAAAGCTTTTACCTTAGGCTGACTTGGTCTTTTATTAAACAACACCAAGTTCTCGCAGACGCTCAGACAAGTATGTATCGGCTGTGTACTTTTCTGATAGCACTACATCGGGCCGAGGGTGCAAAAATAAAGGCAGTGAGATACGTGCTTTTGATGTATCTGCGCCTTGGGGGTTTACGACACGGTGCGTGGTTGACGGAAAATAATGCCCTGATGTTTCTTGTAACATATCGCCAATGTTAACAATTAAATTGCCAAAGTCGCTAGGTACGTCTAGCCAAGTTCCGTCTTTAGACTTAACCTGAAGCCCAGGCTCATTTGAGGCAGGCAGAAGAGTTATCAAGTTAATATCCTCATGGGCTGCAGCTCGAATAGCGTCAGGCTCTTCGTCGCCGGCCAATGGCGGGTAATGCAATATTCGTAACAAGGTTTGATCGCTACCTTTAATCATATTAGATAAAGGTTCACGATAATGTTTACGTACGTCCGCCGGGGACTCTTGCTCTATCCAATCCAATAAATGTTCAGCCAGGCTGAGCGTATTTTTATAATACTCATCAATTTCAGATTTTAATTCTTCAGGACATTGTCCCCAAGGATAATAATGAAAATATTCTTTAATATCTTTCTTCTTAAATCCCTTCGCAATTTCAGACACCGACTGCGGAAAAAACCCGTCTTGTTTGCCTTTGTTATAGGCAAAACTTGTTTTATCCTGTGAGTTGAAAAATGCCTGCCAGTTAGCATATATGCTGCTTACTTGCTGTTTTGGAATGGGGTGGTTTTTAAGTACCCCAAAACCTGTTTGACGTAATGACTCAACAAAGTCTTTGGCGGCGGTAGGTGATTGATAATCAACGGCCTGTAGGTTCATATTTTTCTCTTTTACACTTGTTCTTTTTTAAACAAAGGCTCTTGTCATGTCATGTAGCACGAACGTTTAATTGCGCCGCGCTAAATAGTCAGGCTAGTGACAAGAATATGCCGGCTAGCGCAGCACTCATTAGGTTAGCTAAGGTAGCAGCTAATACGGCCTTTAGGCCAAGTCGGGCGATTTCAGGCCTGCGTTTTGGGGCCATCGCACCAATACCGCCCATCAAAATGGCGATAGACGATAAATTTGCAAATCCACATAGTGCAAAGGTAATTATGGCTTGTGAAGAAATAGATAATTGGTCTTTATAATTAATAAAATCGAGGTAGGCAACAAATTCATTTACCACTACTTTTTGACCGATAAAACTGCCGGCCAAATTAGCTTCAGCCCAAGGAATGCCAATTAACCATGCGATAGGTTGAAATACATAGCCTAAAATACTCTGTAGAGTAAGTTCCTCAACTCCAAATAAGCCGCCAACATACCCAATAATGCCGTTAAACATGGCTATTAAGGCAATAAAGGCAAGTAACATAGCGCCTACATTAACCGCTAGCTTTAAGCCTGAAGCAGCGCCACTGGCGGCGGCATCAAATACATTGGTAAACTTTTCAGCGTCGGCTTCTACTTCGCTTAAGACCTCATTTGGCTGATCTAGCTCAGGTTCTAGCATTTTGGCCATCATTAAGCCTGCAGGTGCAGCCATAAAACTCGCGGCAATAAGATACTTTAGGTCTATGCCCAAGCTGGCATAACCCACCATAATTGATCCTGCGACCGAAGCGAGCCCGCCTACCATTAGTGCAAATAACTCAGAGCGAGTCATTTTAGGAATAAAGGGTTTAACAATAAGCGGTGCTTCAGTTTGTCCAACAAATATATTGGCAGCAGCAGACATAGATTCAGGGCTACTTGTGCCCAACAGCTTTTTGAGACCACCACCAATAATTTTGATGACAACACTCATTATGCGCAAATGATATAACACCGATATTAAAGCCGAAAAGAAAATAATGACCGGCAAAACCTGAAATGCAAAAATAAAGCCAATGTTTTCAGCGCTCGATAAATCACTTAGTGGGCCAAATAGGAAGCTGGTGCCGGCTTTGCCGTAATCAATAATATTTTGCACAAAGCTGGTTAAACCATTTAGTACCTCTACGCCAACTGATGTATAAAGTACAAAGCCGCCGATTAGAGCTTGTATCGCAAAAGCACCGCCCACTGTTCGCCAATTAATACGTGTTCTTGCGCTACTCAAGGCAAAACCGACGACAAATATAAATATTATTCCTAACAAACTAATCATTAAGTGTATTTCCATTTCGTTGTTTGAATAAATATGCACTTAATACATCAACTGCTAAGAAGTTTTCGCCGCCGTGGGGAACAATTAGGTCAGCAAAGTTTTTGCTTGGGCGGATAAATTTATGATACATGGGTTTTACCGTTTGTTCATATTGCTTGGCGACTGATGCCAGTGAGCGGCCACGTTCCTGAGTATCACGGAGCATTCTGCGCATTAAACAGACGTCTAAAGGGGTATCAACAAAAACCTTAAAATCGAAGTGATCAAATAGCTGTATTTGTGTGAGCAGCATAATGCCTTCAATAATAATGATAGGAGATGGATTAATTTTTTGTGCTTTTTTTAAGCGAGTATGTGTTTTGTAACAATAACTCGGATAGTCGATACTTTTACCGGCACAAAGGTCTTGGAGATGTTGTGACAGTAAATCATGCTCAAATGCGTCAGGGTGGTCGTAGTTAGTGCTGGTACGTTGTTCAATATTAATATGATCTTGGGTTTTATAGTAATGGTCTTCTTGGAGTACTAGCACCGGTTGGTTGTGTTTTTCCAAGGTAAGTTGGAGGTTTTGCGTAAAAAGTGATTTACCCGATCCCGATGCCCCAGAAATAGCAAGAATAATAGGTTTTGACGTGTTTGGCATAATGTAAACTAAATCGATTATTTTATTATTTAAGATAACTTTCTATTTTAGGGGCAATTTAGACACAATACAAAGTAAAAAACACTTATCCTTGAACAAGCGTTACAAAAAGGTATTTTTAGATGCATGCTCTTGCTATCAAATACCCACATAACTTCAAACTTTTTTATGATATTGGCGGTGGGATTATCGCCTTACTGCTATACAAGAACGTTAAAGTTGCGCGCATTGTTTTATTAATCTACTAGTCCTCGGGCTAACACTCTATTTGACAGTAAAGCGAGTAGTTCAACCTCTTCTTCGCTTCGTTTGCCATCTATAGCGGTAATATCCATAGCATACTCTAATGCTTGCGCTGCATTATGATTCAGGCCAGGTGCTAACTTAAAGAGAAATTCACGTGACTCGCGCTGGTCTATTGCAACCCTTGCTTGATGAATAGCATCGTTTATGTAAGCAGAGATTGACACACCGCTTCGCCAGTTTAGGCTTAGCGTAATGTCATCAAACAAATCTTGTTCCGTTAAAGTTACTTTTCCATCTATTTGATAAAGCAGTACTAGGAGTTTAATGACTGACTCGTTGAAGTCTTGTTCGGCTGTGATTCTTTTTATATCAGCTTGTTCTTCTTGACCAATCACACCTAAAGCATTCACATGATCAGGCTTTGCATGGCGCGTTGGTGGGTTGGTTGAGCTATTTGATGAGTTGTGTGCCGAGCTATCCGTTTCATTGTTTTGCATTATTACCTCTATGTCATCTTTACCAATATTGATTTTTGGTTCTAGGTTAACTTGTATAAATTCATAGATCTTCAAAGCTGGACTAGATTTGGCTTTTTTTAGACCTTATTAGAAGTTTTTGGTTCATTTTTTTGCCGTGAAACCAGGTGCTAATTGGGGATTTTCAATACTATCAAGTACTTCGTGATTTTTTAAAGCTAACTGACATCCTTGATTAAGTATGCGGTGTTCAAATGAACAATCGACTTGCCAATGCCTGAGTATATAAGAGGCTAATGCTGCTCTAACCTGCATTAGTTTTTCGCCGCTTTGCATGGCGTAATCCATTTCAATGGCCTGTGCTTTTTGAATACCCGGGTGTACCATTAATACAAGTGTGACTAGGCGGTTAAATTGTTCATCATAACTGGCACGTTGCTCATTTACAGCGGGGATATCGGCTGCAGACACTTTTGTAAATCGCGTGCATACGAAATCGCGAAATGCCTTTGATTTTTGATCGAATGCGCGAACATGCCAACGGTGGCCATTATTTATAATGGCATGGGGCACTATAATTCGGGTACTTTCACCAGAGCTGATAGACACGTAATTCACTTGACAGGCTACTTGATTATGAATCGAGCGCATTAATGCCGCAATTATATGAATGTTTGGGTGAATAAGCTGCACTGCTTCAAAACATTGTGCCGAAGGTTGAATGGCTGCGGTAATACCATCACTAAAGCCTTTACTGACTGATTGTAAAATAGCTTCAGCGGAAAATCGAAATATTGGTTCAAAATGACCGGTGCGTAAATATTGTTTAGTTGAGTGATCAAGCTTTAAATTGGCTTGCGCTATCTCGCGGTAGGCGGCGAAGTCGCGTGTGCTGGCTGCCAAACCGGTTTTAAATCGATTAATTAAATCACTGCGGGATATTCGGCCAAAAAACTGGAGGTTAAAATCGATAAAAGCTAAACGTTCACGTTGGGCAAGTGAAAGATTTTCAACAAATTCATTTTGGTGTTGGTAAGCAGCACTAAGATGCATATGGTTTGGGCTCTTTAGTCTATGGTAATGTTTAGTATTTTATTCTTGACAGGCTCAAACAATATGACCACTGTATTTATATACAGAGTATAGGGCCAAATAAGCTAGGGTGCAATCAAATTGATTATAGCTAATGATTTACGCTCTTATTTTCAATATTAATGGAAGTAAATAAAAAGCTACGACAACATTCACTCTTAAAAACTATAGAAAAGTAACAAAAAGCGCTAGTATTGCTTTAGCTAGAAAATAAAACATGGCTTTACAGGAGAGTTTGCACTAATCGTATGACATCACTCGTATTTCACCCCATATACAGCCAGTTAGTATTGCCAAAGAAGCACCGCTTCCCGATTGAAAAATACCAAGGTATTAAAGATAAACTTGTTGCCGGCGGCGTTAAAGAAAATGCTTTTTATACACCATTGCCAATATCCAGCGACGATTTGAAAGTGGCGCATGTTGCTACATATGTCGACAGTTTCATAGACGGTACTATTTCTGCAAAAGCGATTCGTCGCTTGGGCATGCCGTGGTCGGAACAATTTGTAAAACGCACTTTGCATGCTGTTGGCGGTACCGTTTTAACCGGACAACTCGCGTTAGAAAATGGCATTGCCCTAAATTTAACCGGTGGCTACCATCATGCTTTTGCTGATTTTGGCTCTGGGTTTTGTGTTTTTAACGACATTATTATATGCGCAAACCAAATGTTGAAGCAGCCTGCTATAGACAAGGTTCTTGTGTTTGACTGTGATGTTCATCAAGGCGATGGAACCGCACTTTTAGCCAGTGAAAATGACGCTATTTATACCGTTTCTTTACACTGTGAAAAAAACTTCCCAGCACGAAAACAACATTCAGACCTCGATTTCCCATTAAAAAGAGGAATGACAGATGATGAATATTTATATACGGTAGAATGTGCATTACAGCTAGCCTTTAATACATCAGTGCCCGATGCCGTAATATATGACGCGGGTGTCGATATTCATGAGTCGGATGATTTGGGTTATTTGAATATAAGCACCCAAGGTGTTTTTGAGCGTGATAAGTTAGTGTTTGATACTTGCAAGCGTGAAGGGGTACCGGTGGCTGCGGTAATTGGTGGTGGCTATCAACGAAATATTGACGATTTGGTTAATGTTCATTTACAGTTATACAAAGCCGCGGGTGTTGTGTAAGCAAAAGCGGTTTGCATAATTTGTGATAGTAATAGTTGCTATGGTCTACAAAAGACAGCTGAACCTGGTCAAGGCGCTCGTTTTCTAAGCACAGGTAGGCCTCAATAGCATCACTCAAACAGTATAGGCAATGCAATGACAACTTATTTGGCCAAGCAACTATTCGATGGTTATGCTCTGCATAATAATATGCAGATGAGCGTAGAGAACGGCCATATTTCAAGTATAATCCCAGCTGCTAATAGCAGCATAAAGCCTAATGTTCATTTGAATGGTTTAGTTTGTGCCGGTTTCATTGACACACAAGTTAACGGCGGTGGTGGTGTTCTGTTTAATTATGAACAAACAATAGAATCACTTTATAAAATACTGCAAGGGCATGTGCAGTTTGGCACTACAGCAATGTTGCCTACGTTAATTACCGACAGTAGCGAAAAAATGCAAAAAGCCGCCCATGTAATATCAAATGCCATTGTTGAATCAATGCCTGGCATTGTAGGTATCCATTACGAAGGTCCACATTTAAGTATTGCCAAAAAAGGTATTCATTCAGGCAAACAGGTAAGGCCAGTTAGTGACACCGATTTAGCTACCTTTACGCGAAAAGATATCGGTAAAGTGATGGTGACCGTGGCACCTGAAAATGTGCCTCCCGATGTTATTCGCGACTTGGTCGCACAAGGTGTGGTGGTTTCTTTAGGGCACTCTGGCGCAGATATCGACATTACAATAGCGGCAATTGATGCAGGAGCTCGCGGCTTTACACACCTATTTAATGCTATGTCAGGGCTTAGCGCGCGTGAACCTGGGCTTATAGCTGCGGCGTTAAGCGACCCTCGCGTAAGCTGCGGTATTATTGCTGACTTGCATCATGTGCATCCTCAAAACTGTGCCTTAGCGTATCAATGCATTGGCCCTGAAAGACTGATGTTAGTAACAGATGCAATGGCGCACGTTGGCTCACAAATGCAAACGCTCCCTTGGCTCAATTCAACTATTACCAAAGTGGGCAACAAACTAACCTTAGATGATGGCAGTTTAGCCGGCTCATGTTTAGATATGACGTCTGCGCTTAGAAATATGTTCACGCTGTTAACAAGGCGAGGGCATAAAGATTTGCCGGCTAATGTGCGCGCTGATGTGTTTGGCGATGTGCTAAATATGGCAAGTCGTGCTCCGGCTAACCTATTAAACCTTGATGGACATGGACAACTTCAAGTCGGAAACAGAGCCGACTTTGTTTTGCTTGATGAGGGTATATATACTAAAGCCTGTTGGATTGGGGGCAAGCAAGTATTTGATGCGCAGCAAGAAGAGCCAGACTAAGTAAGCTATTTCGAGCGTTATCTTCCTTCAACTACCAAAACGTTATTTTCTAGTGAAACTCTATTTTCAACCTTAATGTGCATAAAATCAAAAGCGCCTATTTCTTTTAGCATTGGGTTTACTTTTGTCTTTTGTTCTTCGGTAAACGCTTTATAAATATCCAAAACGCGCTGGAGTTTCCACTGGCTGAAGGTGCGAAC
>JBLHMY010000121.1:0-7359 GCA_047621065.1 Glaciecola sp.
TGGGCGCTTTAGAGCGATCTAGCTCAACCACGATGCTACCCATTGACGTTACAATTTCTACGCGTGGAAAAATGTTGTCCTTTTGCACAAAGCGGCCTTCTTGGGCTGCTAAGCTACTTACACTAAAAAATAGGCCTAAGCAGATTAAAAAAAGTCGTTTCATAGTTAACCTTCTAAAAATTCTATTAATTCAGGGTCAGATACAATGCGGGTAATAACTTGCTCAGTCAACTTATTGAGTTGACCTTCTATTTTTGCTTGCTCATGACTAAATGGGCCTTCTAAATTAGCACTACCTCTATACACTTTACTAAAGTTACTTGAGGCGCGAATAACACGCACGCCAAGTTCTATGTGGGCTTCGCTGGTATGGCTCACTAGCTTTTCGGTTACAACAGCTTGCAATGCATGAATATCTACTTCAAAGCGAACAGTTGCTAAGTTAGAAATACTGGCTCCATTGCGGCTAAGGGCGCTGTCTAACACACTTTTAATAGAGCTGGTAATGCCTTGGCTTGCAAAGGTTTTAGTTTTGTCTGACTCAATAAGTTTAAGTGTTGATGTATCGCCACGTAAATCAATTACACTAGTACTTAAGCTACTATTTATAGTGCTAATTTGACCATTTTTATAAACAGGGTTAAGTATTACTTGGCTAGGCTGATTCGCGCAGCCACCAAGTATCAGTAATACACAACACCCAATTATAATGTTTGTTAATTTCATTTATAGCATTCCACTATTTTTTGTTGCACTTAAAACGACAAACTTTTTGTTTGAACCTAACAACTTACAGTTGCCAAACATACGGTTTAATTTATCATGATAATCTAAATGACGATTACCAATAATACGCAGCTCGCCGCCTTCTTTTAAAGTATCTTTTGCTTGTTTAAACATTTGCCAAGCAATATGGTCGGTAACGGCCTGAGCTTGGTGAAATGGAGGGTTACAAAGCACCATATCTACACTGTCTCTTTCAAAGCCTGTTAAACAGTCGTTTTCGATGAACTCGCAGTTATCAAACTTATCGCCTAGGTTAATTTCTACATTTAACCGAGCCGACTCTACTGCCATGTAAGACTCATCAACAAAAGTAACTGATGCATTAGGGCAACGAGCAAGCGTCATTAATCCAACAACTCCGTTACCACAGCCTAAATCAATAATGCTTTTAGCTTTTGGTGTTTCTGGTAAGTAGTTAAAAAAGAAGCGTGCACCAATATCTAACGAATCACGCGAAAACACATTTGCATGGTTTGTTATATTAAACTCAGTACCTTCAAGCTCCCACGTTACAGGGAAATCTGCTGCTTTATATCCGCCTTTAGCTGTACTTAATATAAGGCGGGATTTTTTAACTGCTAGGCTAGTTTTTGTTTCACCAATAAATTGCTCAAATGATTTTATTGTTGAGTTATGAATTTCTTTTGTTTTACCTGCAGCAATTACTGGCGTACCAGGTGCAAGGACTTCACTGAGCTCACTTAACTGAAACTGTAAAAAACCTACATTACGAGGGATTTTAATAAGTACTAAATCAACATCCTGCGGTAATGCAGACAAACTATCTAATTGTGTGAAATCTGCTGTAGGCAGTTTGTTTTCTTGTAAGTTATAAGCCGCAGCTTGGTGGCTAATATAAGAATCGTTAACTGAACAAACCGTTAACTTATTAAAATAACAAGCAAGTGCACCAAAGCTATCGTTTAAAATAAGCAATGAGCGACAATCAGGGTGATGTTCGTTAACATAATTGATAAGGTACTCATCTGCCGAATCCCACGCTTGTAAGCTGCGGTTTTTTTGATCCAAAGGAAAGCGTTCAAGAGTAAAGGTTTTATCGCCTAGCTGGGCTTGCGTCGTCATAATGGTTCGTTGATCAGTAATCTAATGTAGGTAAATTCTAACATGCAACGGCAAAACGCCAACCCCCAACAGTTACCAAATGGCTTTTCTTATCAAAGTAGGGCACTTAGTGCACAAAAAAGCCTCGATCTATTTTATTATTTGCAAAAAAACCTACGTTGGCAGCAACCCGATGTAACTGTTTATGGTAAAACGGGGCCTATTCCACGGCTACAATGCTTCATGAGCGATTTAAATATTGAATACGGCTATTCAAGTAGTAAGCAAATAGTAGAGCCATGGGATGAATTGTTACTTAATATGAGAAGGCGTTTAGAGGCGCACTTAAATCAGCCTCTAAACTCATTACTCGTTAATTATTACCGAGATGGTAATGATACGATGGGCTGGCACAGTGATGATGAAATAGAGCTTGGTGATAAACCAACAATTGTGTGTGTCTCGCTAGGAGCTGATCGGGTTCTAAAGTTAAAGCACAAGGCGAGCAATAAAGTAACCGACTTAAAATTACAAAGTGGCAGCTGTTTAATAATGAATGGACATAGCCAGCGAGATTATCAACATGCAATACCTAAACAAACAACGCTTGCACATCCTCGAATAAGTTTAACTTACCGATTTATTAAGGACATTAAACAAAAGCAATTTAGTTAGCCAAGCGCTGCGTTAAATTGTTATAGTAAGTGTATAAATTAGCTAATTAAAACGGTCTTTCATGTCAATGCAGCAACAGATCCAAGAAAAAATAAGCAACGCTATTGCGTGTAAACATTTAAACGTAATTAACGAAAGCCATATGCACAGTGCGGGCACTGAATCACACTTTAAAGTAATAGTGGTTAGCGAAGGTTTTACAGGTAAACGTTTATTGCAGCGCCATCGTGAAATTAATGAAATTCTAAAAGATGAATTAGCAAATCATATTCATGCACTCGCAATTCATACATATACACCCGATGAGTATACAGAGCAGGGCGGCGAGGCACCTGATTCACCTAATTGTATGGGCGGCTCTAAATTAGCTTAAATAATTAATAGCGATTTGATTGTTACACTTGTGGTTAACTGATCAGATCAGTGTTTTTAGTATTAGCCTTTAAACTAGCGCTAATTTTTATTGTAAAAGATATAGGATGATCAATGGTCATTAAGCCTAAAATTCGTGGATTTATCTGCACAAACGCACATCCAACTGGTTGTGCAGAGCATGTTCAAGAACAAATTAACTATGTAAAACAACAAGGCGCATTAAAAAATGCACCAAAAAATGTATTAGTTATTGGCGCATCAACAGGCTACGGCTTGGCTTCGCGCATTACAGCAGCGTTTGGTGGTGGTGCTAAAACATTAGGTATTTTCTTTGAAAAAGAAGGTACAGAACGCAAAACAGGCTCTGCTGGTTGGTACAATACCGCTGCTTTTCAAGATGCAGCAGACGAAGCAGGCCTTTGGTCTAAAAATATTAATGGCGATGCGTTTTCTAACGAAATTAAACAAAAAGCAATCGACACTATTAAAGCAGATTTGGGCAAAGTAGATTGTATTATTTACAGCTTAGCGTCTCCTCGTCGTACAGACCCAAATACGGGCGAAGTTTACTCATCTACGCTTAAACCAATTGGCAGTGCCGTTACTACTAAAAACTTAAATACATCAAAGCGTGAAATTGATGAAATTACTGTTGAAGCTGCAAACCAAGACGATATCGACAACACCATTAAAGTAATGGGCGGTGAAGATTGGGAAATGTGGATTGACGCATTAAAAGAAGCGGATGTATTAGCCGATAACTTTAAAACGACTGCGTACACTTATATTGGTAAAGAGCTAACATGGCCAATATACGGACACGCTACTATTGGTAAGGCTAAAGAAGATCTAGACCGTGCAACCGCTGCTATTAAAGAATCAACAAAAGATTTAAATGGTGAGGCATATGTTTCATCACTTAATGCTGTGGTAACGCAAGCAAGTTCTGCTATTCCTATTATGCCGTTATATATCTCTGCTTTATTTAAAGTTATGAAAGCAGATGGCACATACGAAGGCACTATTGAGCAAATTCACGCTTTATTTAGTGAAAACTTGTATGGTGAATCTCCTCGCTTTGACGACGGTGGACATTTATTCCAAAACTACAAAGAGCTAGAAGACGATGTACAAGCTCGCGTGCAAGCTGTTTGGGATAAAGTAGATACGAGCAGCATTGATGAGCTAACAGATTATGTTGGTTACCATAATGAGTTTTTACGCTTATTTGGTTTTGGTATAGATAGTGTTGACTACGATCAAGATGTAGATTCAGTTAAGCCAATTGCCAATATGATTGACTAACAGAACTTAGGGCCTGTTTATCTTTCGAGGTTAAATTTGCAGCAGTCTGTTTGGTATTTAGGCAAGGCAGAGCCTATGTAGTGTGGTTATTCCCCATAAATGGGCGATAACGTGGAATAAATGCCAAACATGCGCTGCCCAAAGGGTTCTGCCTAGGGGCTATTTACTCTTTGTTGTTCGGTTTTTACTTAGCCCACTAGGTTACAAACCTCACGCCGCGATTAAATAAATAGCCCCTAGATTGAACAAATTTTAATCCTGAAAGGTCAACAGGCCCTAGTTATAAAAAGCCGCTATCGCGGCTTTTTTTGTATTATGCGATTTGTTGAATTTACGATGAAATCAGGAATGATAATTGCTTAGGCTACCACTTTGGTCTAGCTTGATTTTTATTTAATTCACTTAACAAAACTAAATAAGTGTTTCTGTCGTATAATTTTCATAAATACACTCGCATAGTCATCTAAAATGATGTTAAAATCTCGACAATATGTGATGAGTTTTACTACGTTGCTTGTTTGATATCTCTAGCAAGCTGCTCTTTTGTACCTTGATATAACTTGGAATAACTCAAATGGCGACGTGGTTGATACGATTTTTCAGTTTCTTTCCTTTAATGTAATGCAAGTGCGTATGATCAACATAAAAAAAGGTCTGGATTTACCCTTAGAGGGCGCGCCACAGCAAGTTATACATGACGGTTCTGCTGTCAAACGTGTAGCTGTGCTTGGCGAAGAGTTTATCGGTATGCGTCCAACCATGCATGTTCGTGTGGATGACCAAGTCAAAAAAGGCCAGGTACTTTTTGAAGATAAAAAGAACCCAGGCGTCCTATTTACTGCTCCAGCTTCTGGTACAGTAAAAGAAATAAATCGTGGTGCTAAACGTGTGCTGCAATCTGTTGTTATTGAAGTAGCAGGCAGTGAGCAAATCACCTTTGACTCTTTCAAAGCAGACGAGCTTCCGAGCTTAGAGCGCGAAAAAGCCAAAGAAGTACTTATCCAGTCTGGTCAATGGACAGCACTTCGTGTTCGCCCATTCAGCAAAGTAGCGGCTGTGGATGCAAATCCTAGTTCTATTTTTGTGACCGCAATCGACACAAACCCATTAGCTGCAGATCCTGCAGTAATTATTGCAGAAAATGCGCAAGCATTTGAAGCGGGTCTTGCAGTTGTTTCGCGTTTGACCGATGGCAAAGTATTTGTGTGTAAAAAAGCAGGCAGCCAAGTTCCTAGCTCATCTATAGCTCAAGTAGAAGTACATGAGTTTGGTGGTGTGCATCCGGCTGGCCTCGTTGGCACTCATATCCATCATCTTGATGCAGTTTCTGTTAGCAAACAAGTTTGGCATATTGGTTACCAAGACGTTATTGCGTATGGTCACTTATTCCTTACTGGTGAAATTTACACAAATCGTGTTATTTCGCTTGCAGGTCCTCGCGTTAAAAACCCACGTTTAGTGAAAACACAATTAGGTGCTTCATTGGATGATTTAGTGGCTGGTGAGTTAGAAGACGGAGATAACCGCGTTATTTCTGGTTCTGTTCTATCGGGTTCTATTTCAAACGGTGTTCATGCATTCTTAGGTCGTTACCACGTTCAAGTATCTGTTTTACTTGAAGGTCGCGAAAAAGAATTGTTTGGCTGGATTGCACCAGGTAGTGATAAATTCTCTGTAACGCGTACATTCCTTTCTCACCTTGCACCAAGTCGTTTATTTAAAATGACAACGTCAACAGGTGGTTCAAAACGTGCCATGGTACCAATTGGTAGCTACGAGCGCGTAATGCCGTTAGATATTTTGCCTACTCTATTATTACGTGACTTAATTGCACGTGATTTAGACAGTGCAATTTCATTGGGCGCGCTTGAACTTGATGAAGAAGATTTAGCGTTATGTACCTTCGTTTGTCCAGGCAAATACGAGTATGGTTCTATCCTACGCGATTGCTTAACTACGATCGAGAAGGAAGGCTAGAGAGATGGGTTTAAAAAAATATCTAGAAGATATCGAGCCGAATTTTGAAGCCGGTGGTAAATATGAAAAGTTTTATGCACTGTATGAAGCAGCTGCAACTATTTTTTATACACCAGGCTACGTAAATAAAGGCGCGACACACGTACGCGATAACATCGACCTAAAACGTATGATGATTTTAGTGTGGATGGCGACGTTCCCAGCTATGTTTTTTGGTATGTTCAATATCGGTCATCAGGCCGCTGGTGCTTTAGCACAAGGTTTTGAACTAGCAAACACGTGGCAAGTTGGTTTGTTCCAGTTATTCGGTGGCGAGTTAACCGCTGATGCAGGCTGGGGCGCTAAGATGTTCTATGGAGCATGTTTCTTCTTACCTATCTACGCTGTAACATTTGCAGTAGGTGGTTTCTGGGAAGTTATATTTGCTTCAGTGCGTAAGCATGAAATTAACGAAGGTTTCTTCGTTACTTCTGTATTATTCGCACTTATTTTGCCAGCAACTATTCCTTTATGGCAAGTTGCGTTAGGTATTACGTTTGGTGTAGTAATCGCTAAAGAAATCTTTGGTGGTACTGGCCGTAACTTCTTAAACCCTGCTTTAGCCGGTCGTGCATTTTTATTCTTTGCATACCCAGCTCAAATCTCAGGTGACACAGTATGGACAGCAGTAGATTCTTTCTCTGGTGCAACTATGCTAGGCCAAGCATTTGCTGGCACACTTGACTTTGCAAACATGGAATTATGGTGGAATGCGTTTTATGGTTTCATTCAAGGTTCTGTAGGTGAAACATCTACACTTGCATTATTAGTAGGTGGTTTGTTCTTAATTTACGTTCGTATCGCTTCTTGGCGCATCGTACTAGGTGTATTCCTAGGTATGGTAGCAACTGCATTTTTATTAAATGCTGTTGGCTCAGAAACTAACCCTGTATTTGCAATGCCTTGGTATTGGCATTTCGTACTTGGTGGCTTTGCGTTTGGTATGTTCTTTATGGCTACTGACCCTGTATCAGCTGCATTTACTGACAAAGGTAAATTAGCATATGGTCTACTAATTGGCTTTATGGTGGTTATGATACGTGTTGTGAATCCTGCTTTCCCAGAAGGCATGATGCTAGCAATCTTATTTGCTAACTTGTTCGCTCCACTGTTCGATCACTTTGTAGTGCAGGCTAATAT
>JBLHMY010000122.1:0-7317 GCA_047621065.1 Glaciecola sp.
TCGCCGTCATTTGTACCGTTTTCAAGCGCAATTTAAAGAATCAGATGAAAAACTTATTTTTGAAGGCACTATACAAACGCTTGTTGGCTACGCAAGTAAATTACATGAAAGACTAAACAACGGTTCCTTACAGCGCTATATTAGTGCGCTGTTGTTATTAGCGATTGCTATCACTGCAATTCCGCTTATTAATCTCAATACCGCTACGACTCATTTTCCTGACCAAGCCGTAAGCGGTGTTGAGATTACAGCCGCCGTAATTTTGTGTTTAAGCGCTATCGCTACGGTCATCTATCATCGTAAGCGTATGGTCGCGCTTATTACCCTTTCGGTGGTAGGACTTATTGTGTCAATCGCATTTGCACGTTTTTCGGCACCCGACCTTGCTTTAACACAGCTTTCGGTAGAAGTTGTGACGGTGATTTTGTTGATGCTAGCGCTGTATTTTTTACCGCAAAAAACGCCGGCTGAATCATCACCCTCGCGAGTAGTAAGAGATGTTGGTATTGCAGCGGCGATAGGGGGTTTGGTTGCCACCATTAATTATGCATTTATCACGCAGCCACTTGACACTATATCTCAATTTTTCTTGGACAATAGTAAAACAGGTGGTGGTGGCACGAATGCCGTCAACGTAATTCTTGTAGATTTTAGAGGACTCGACACGCTCGGTGAAATTCTCGTATTAGGTGTTGCTGCGCTAGGTATTTTTAATTTACTTGCAGGTGTTCGCCTGGCGATGCCATCTGCTAATGAAAATGGTCTTGCGTGGTCTCAAGACCGCCATCCTCCCATTTTAGCTATGATTTCACAAAGCTTGCTGCCGCTTGCATTGTTAGTATCTTTTTATATATTTCTACGTGGCCATAACATGCCCGGGGGAGGTTTTATTGCCGGTTTAATAACCGCTGTTGCCTTAATTCAGCAGTACATTGCACATGGTGTGGATTGGGTTAAGCCACGCATTAAAGTTGACTATCAAACTCTTATAGCCTTAGGTGTGTTAATCGCAACACTAACTGGTATTGGTAGTTGGTTTTTCGGTCGTCCATTTATGACCACTTGGTTTGACTATTTCGATATACCATTAATTGGTGAAATAGAGCTGGCAAGTGCTCTAATATTTGATTTAGGTGTTTATTTGACGGTGGTAGGCGCTACCTTACTTATATTGGCGAGTTTGGGTAAATTAACCTCTGCTCACCGACCAACTGCGGAGGAATAATGGAAACTGTATACGTAATTTGTGTGGGTGTGTTGACCTCTTGTGGCGTGTTTCTGTGTTTGCGAGGACGCACCTTTTCTGTAGTAGTTGGCTTAACCATGCTCTCGTATGCAGTTAATCTATTTTTGTTTTCAAGTGGTCGGCTAAATCTCAACGACGCTGCCATTTTAGGTCTGTCTGATTCGCATGCAGACCCGCTTCCGCAAGCATTGACATTAACGGCCATTGTAATTGGTTTTGCAATGATTGCATTTGTGGTTATTTTATCAATGCGCGCCCGCGCCGACCTTGGCAATGACTCTGTAGATGGCTCACAGCCCCCTGATAACGATGAGTTAATAAAACAGGACAGGGACAAAATATGACGCTTCATTTGGCAATCCTTCCTATTTTAATTCCACTGGTTGGTGGTTTGTTAATGCTGCTGCCTCCATTTTCTGGGCCTCAGAGGTATCAATATAGGCGCATTGCCGCGGTATTTTTGATGTTGGCACAAATAGCCTGCTCAATCTATCTTATGATGATGGTTGTTCAAAACGGTGCAATTATGTATGCAGTAGGCGATTGGCAGCCGCCATTTGGCATCATCTTATACGCCGACCAACTGTCCGCCATGCTTGTTGCACTAACTAGTTTTTTAGGTCTAGCGGTTACTCTGTATTCGTTTGCTGGCACTGACCGCAAAGGTAAATACTTCCACCCGCTCGTTCAGTTCCAGTTATTGGGCATATATGGCGCATTCTTAACCAACGATTTATTTAATCTTTTTGTATTTTTCGAAATATTGCTTATAGCATCCTACACCTTGCTTATGCATGGTGGAGGTAAGCAAAAAACAGCCGCTAACCTGCATTATGTTATTTTAAACTTAGTAGGTTCAAGTTTATTCTTGTTCGCACTAGGCACGCTTTATGGGATCACAGGTACGCTTAATATTGCAGACATGGCAATACGCGTTGCACAATTATCGGAGAGTAATCAACTTATTGCTCAAGCGGGTGGTTCTTTGCTGTTGATTGTATTTGGCTTAAAAGCAGCAATGTTACCGCTTCATTTTTGGTTGCCCCAAACGTATGCGGCTGCTAGTGCACCAGTTGCTGCGCTTTTTGCCATTATGACTAAGGTGGGAGTCTATTGTATATTTCGTGTTTATACCGTTATTTTTGGCGAACAAGCGGGTGAATTAGCTAATATGATTCAACCATGGGTTTGGCCGCTGGCCATACTCACCATTATATTAGGCACAATAGGTGCGCTTGCGAGCTCTAACTTACGTACTCTTGCGGGTAATTTAGTAATTGTATCAGTAGGCACACTGCTAATTGCCTTTGCCTTGAGAACACCAGAGGCAACCGCCGCAGGCTTGTTTTATCTTATTCACAGCACGCTAATAACCGGCGCTTTATTTTTAATAGCTGATATGTTGGGACAGCAGCGCGGCAAAGCACTCGACTATTTTGTGATAGCACGCAAAATAAAGCAGCAGGCATTACTGGGTATATTATTTTTAGTTGCAGCGATGGCGGTGGCGGGCCTACCTCCATTTGGAGGCTTTTTAGGTAAACTTGTTATTTTACAATCTGCCACAGGTTCTGATCAGATAGTATGGGTTTGGGCAGTTATTTTGATATCGAGCCTAGCTACAATAATTGCATTGTCCAGAGCAGGGACAACGCTGTTTTGGCGTTGCACACCTAGTCATGATGCGTCTGAATCACTCGGCGTTTCTAAATGGCAGCTTTGTGGGGCGTTTTTGTTATTAGGCGCTTCGCCTTTGATCGCTATTTTTGGCGCTAGCGTTATTGAGTATACCAATAGCGCGGCGGAACAGTTACACGATATTCAGTACTTAATTGAAGTGATGAATTTAGAGGGAGATGCGCAATGAGCCATATTTCTAGAGCGTTTTCACGTTTATTACCTATGCCTTTGCACAGCATATTGCTCTTAATTGTCTGGCTTATGCTAAACACCACTATTAGTCTAGGTCATATTTTACTGGGTAGTGTGCTTGCCATTTTTATCCCTTTGTTGTGTGAACCTTTAAGAGTACCTCAGCCTAAAATTAAGAGACCGTTTAAAATCGTGAGTTATTTGTTTGTGATTCTCAAAGACATAATGGTTGCTAATATTGAGGTAGCTCTTCTAGTTGTAGGGCCTATGCACAAAATTAAACCAGGGTTTGTTGCAGTGCCGCTTGACCTATCCGACACCCTACCTATTACGGTGCTCGCCAGCACAGTAACAATGACACCGGGTACTGTGAGCTCAGAGGTATCAACAGATCAAAAGTGGCTGTATTTGCATGTATTGAACATGCCTGAAAACGAGCAAGAAGTCATTGATTTGATTAAACAGCGTTATGAATCACGTGTAAAGGAGATTTTCGGATGCTAGATATTGCTGTAATGTTAGTCGCTATTATGTTGTGTATTGCGCTTGTGCTTAACCTGTGGCGTCTTATCATTGGGCCTCATATTGTTGATCGAATTTTGGCCCTCGACACCATGTATATTAATTGTATCGCCCTAATTTTACTGTATGGTATTTTCAATCAAACGCCCTTATATTTCGAAGCTGCTTTGCTTATCGCCATGCTTGGGTTTGTGAGTAGCGTTGCGTTTGGGAAATATTTGTTGCGCGGCGATATCATCGAATAGGAGGAAGTATGAGTTTTATAGTTGAACTAATAATATCTGCGCTGTTAATTTCAGGAGGACTCTTTGTGCTAGTGGGTTCTATAGGATTAATGCGCCTGCAAGACTTGTACGTTCGTTTACACGCGCCCACCAAAGCGACAACATTAGGCCTTGGCGGTATTCTTATTGCTTCAATGGTTTACACTTATCATACTCGGGGTCATTTGAGTATCAACGAGATGTTAATCACTTTGTTTTTGGTGATCACCGCTCCGGTAACCGCACATATTCTTGCAAAAGCGGCTATGCATCACCGAGTTAAGGTCATGAAACGCACGCGTAATCAGCATCTTATTGAAACTGCGCGCATGCAGCAGCCGCCTGAACCAGTACCTAAAAAACAAGACCAAGGTAACTAAACATAAAGTATGGTAAGGGGTAACCTCAGCCATTTTATTTTTATTGAGTATTGCCCAGCCTAGCTTTATAAACTAGGTTGTATTCTTCCTTGGGTATGTTGACGCCTCCCTCTCGTAAATTTTTGTTAGCTTGTAAAATTTCAGTGGCCAACTTATCACAGATTGGCTTTGACAAAAAATACCCCTGACCAAACTCACAGCCATATTGGATTAGGGCGGTTAACTGAGTCTGCGTTTCTATACCTTCTGCGGTTATTAGCTTACGCAGACTTTTACCAAGAGAAATGATCGCTTTTAATATTTCTAATGCATCTTGGTTTATTTCAGCATCTTTATTTAAGTCAATGGCTTCTACAAACCGCTTGTCTATTTTTAAGTACTGAACAGGAATCTCATTCAAATAAGCAAGTGAAGAATAGCCCGTTCCAAAGTCATCTATAGCTAGGTCAATCCCACGTTTACGGAGTCCTTCGAATATGCTGCTCATAGAATGATTGTTTTCAATTAAAACCGATTCAGTTAATTCCAGTTTTACATACTTTGGATCTATTCCAACGTCTTCTATAATTTCGTCTACCATGTTCAAAAAGTTTGAATTTTGTAATTGGTTTGTAGACAAATTTACCGAGATTGAAGGCATAATGACTAGTTGCATATCATGCCAGATTTTTGTTTGTCGGCAAGCCTCATGCAGCACCCATTTGCCAATTTCCCAAATGAGACCTGTTTCTTCGGCAATAGGAATAAAGGTTAGTGGCGGTATAAGGCCTTTTACTGGATGATTCCACCTAATTAATGCTTCAAAACCAGTCAACACACCTGACTCCAAATCGACTAAAGGTTGGTATACTAAATGAAAACCATTGTTACTCACCGCATGCCGTAAGCCAAGTTCCAGCTCAGCCATTTCTAGTGTAATGTTTTGCATGTTTTGATCAAATAATTTGTAAGTTCCTTTGCCAGATGCTTTGGCTCTATACATTGCGATATCGGCACTTCTGAGGACATCGGGTACCGAGGTATAGTTTTTATCACATTTGAGAATGCCTATACTTACATTGAAATATACAGAAGTGCTGTCAATTAAAAAGGGAGCTTTGAATCGTTCCACGATTTTATGTGCTAGGGCCTCTAATTCACTTTCCTCAAACGACTCCGCAATAACGGTAAATTCATCACCTCCTAATCGCCCAACATATTGCTTATCAGCCATCAACTCAACGAGTCTTTGGGAAGCTGCAACAAGCAGTTTGTCGCCAAAAATATGACCGTAGGTATCGTTAATTTGTTTGAACCGGTCACCGTCTAAAAACATGACACCAAAACTTAGTTCTTTATCATATTGGCACTCAAGCAGCAGTTTTTCAATTCGTTGTATAATCCACTCTCGGTTTGGCAGAGCTGTTAATGAATCATGAAAAGCCATATGAAAGAGCTTTGACTCTGCGGTTATTCTTTCATTAACTTCAACCTGCAACTCTGCGGTACGCTGCGCCACTCTGTCTTCTAATTCTATATTGAGCTCATTTAACGAACCGCTAGCCTGTTTTAACTCCGATGCATATGACGCCAACTGTACCGTTTTTTCTTTTACTTTGGTTTGTAACTCTTTTTCGCGCTGAATATTTATGGTTAAGCGCCATCGCATGATTTGCCATATACTACTAATCATTAAAGTGATAAACAATAAAATTGCCCACCACGTTTTCCACCAAGGAACTAATATCGTAAAAGAAAATGAATCACCTTGTTCATCCCACAGCCCACTGCTATTGGCAGAATAAACTTCAAATTTATATTTACCTGCGGGTAAATTCGTAAATCTTGCGATTCTTTCATTTGCTGTGGTTTGCACATAATCTGCTTGCCATCCTTGCAGTCTATACTTATATTTATTGTGGTTAGGAAAGATATAGCTCAGTGCGGTGAAATCAAATTTTAAACTATTGGCATTATGTGGAATATTAATATCATTAAGATTCGACATTTCAGATAGATTATGGCCATAATTTTCAGAAAAGTCGGTTTTGTTAATGAATTCAATTGACGAGAGTATAGTTTTTGGGCGTAAGTTATTTTTAGGCATGTCATTAGGATTAACAACTGTCACCCCAAATTTTCCGGGTATGTAAAGCATTTCCTCCGTAAACATAAACTCACCATGGTGTCCCATCCTATTGCCAACTAGACCATCTCGGTCAAAGTAATTATTAAATTTCTCGTTTATTGGGTCAAATACAGAAATGCCATTACCAGTGGCGAGCCATATTTTGCCTTTGGCATCTTTTTTGAGATAGGCGACCGCATCGTCCGACAGTCCATCTTTGGAAGTATAGTGAATGCTTTCGCCAGTAATAGAATTAAACTTGAAGAATCCATTGGCTGTTCCTATCCAAATTTCTTCATATGAATATACCTCTACAAAATTAAACGCATATTGCTTTGCAGGAAGCAAGTAGGTAATTTCTTGGGTCTTTATGTCTAGCACTTCAAGACCCGAATCGCCCGATATCCATACCTTGTTGTCGAATAGTTGAAGGTGTGAAATTTCTGCATTAGAAACGTTATTAATGCCGCCTTGCCCGTCGTACGGAAAATTAGTGAAGCGTTTTTCCTGCGTATTATAATATTGCAGTCCTCTGCCCCACACACTAAGCCAAATGCCGCCTTTATTGTCTGATTTCACAACAAATATATTATTACCCAAAATGGTATTATCTGCGGATTTGCCTGGCTGGTGCAAGAAGCGCTCTACTTCAAGAGAATCTGGATCAATTCTAGACATGCCACCGGCCCACGTTCCGGCCCAAATATCGCCTTTCTCATCCTGCGTTAACGAAATAACTGAGTTTGAAGACAAAGAGTTTTGATCATCTCCTATCTGCTTTAAGTTTTGAAAAACACCCGTTTTGATATTAACAATATTTATTCCGCCGCCGTCAGTGGCTATCCAAAGATCATCGTTTTGTCGCAAAACACCATCAAACGAATTAGGGAAGTATGATTCTACATTATTTGTAAAACGGTCTTTTAG